>NZ_JAENWL010000040.1 GCF_016650095.1 Clostridium sp.
AGAAGCAAATCTTTTAGAGAGATTCTGCGAACCAGAAAGACAAATTTTCTTTAGAGTACCATGGGTAGATGATGCAGGTGCAACTCAGGTTAATCGTGGTTTTAAAGTGCAATTTAACGGAAGTATAGGACCTTTTAAAGGTGGATTAAGATTTCATCCATCAGTTTATATTGGAATCGTTAAATTTTTAGCATTTGAACAAACATTGAAAAATTCTTTAACTGGACTTCCAATGGGTGGAGGTAAAGGTGGATCTGATTTTGATCCAAGAGGAAAATCAGATAATGAAGTAATGAGATTCTGCCAAAGCTTTATGACAGAACTTTACAGACATATAGGACCAGATGTTGGCGTTCCTGCTGGAGATCTTGGTGTTGGTGGACGTGAAATTGGTTATTTATTTGGACAATATAGAAGAATTAAAGGAAGTTTCGAAAATGGAGTACTTACAGGAAAAGGTTTATCCTATGGTGGAAGTCTAGGAAGACCAAGTGCTACAGGTTATGGTATAGCTTACTTCTGTGAAGAAATGCTTAAGCATGAAGGAACAGATTTCAAAGGCAAAACAGTAGCAGCTTCAGGTTTTGGTAATGTTTGTTGGGGTCTTTGCAAAAAAATTGAAGAACTCGGTGGTAAAGTAGTAACACTTTCTGGACCAGACGGATACATATATGATCCAGCTGGAGTATTAGGAGAGAAAGTAGATTACATGGTTGAGATGTTAGCTGCAAACAAAGGATCAAGAGTTAAAGACTATGCTGATAAGTATGGTTGTGAATTCCATGCAGGAGAAAAACCATGGAATGTAAAAGTTGACATAGTTATACCATGTGCTACTCAAAACGATATTCATATAGAACACGCTAAACAAATAGTTGCAAATGGAATAACAATGGTTTGTGAAGGTGCTAATATGCCATGTACAAACGAAGCTGTAGATTATTTCATAGAAAAAGGACTTAAAGTAGGACCATCTAAGGCTGCAAATGCAGGTGGTGTTGCAACATCAGGACTTGAAATGAGTCAAAATAGCATGAGATTATCATGGACTGCAGAAGAGGTTGATGCAAAATTACATGCAATTATGCTCAACATATATAAAAATTGTAAAGATTCTGCAGAAGAATACGGATTTGGTTATGATTTAGTTAAAGGTGCTAATATTGCTGGATTTGTTAAAGTTGCAGATGCTATGCATTCACAAGGAAATTACTAATTTTCAATCAATCATTTTTAAGAGAATCCTTTTATTAGGATTCTCTTTTGATTTTTTGTAGTTTAAATGAAACTATCACAAAAATGTATGTATTTATTTTTAAATACGTTTAAATAGATTAATGTATTATATTAAGTTATAATAGTAAGTATTATAAGGGAGTGATTGAGTGGCAAAAATAATTATTATTGGAGGAGGACCAGCAGGTATGATGGCAGCTGTTACAGCTTCATCAAAACACGATGTGGTACTCATTGAAAAAAATGAAAAATTAGGAAGAAAACTTTATATAACTGGTAAAGGTAGATGCAATATTACAAATGCAAAGGATATTGGTGATTTTTTTGAAAATATACCATGTAATCCTCATTTTTTATATAGTTCACTATATTCCTTTACTAATGAAGATACAATGAATTTCTTCAAAGAATTAGGGGTTAACCTTAAAGTTGAAAGAGGGGATAGGGTATTTCCACAGTCTGATAAATCTTCAGATATTATAAAAGCTTTTAATATTGAATTAAAAAATAAAAATGTTAAGGTGTTATTGAACTCGAAAGTGAAAAAATTAATTAGAGATAATCAGAAAATTGTTTCTGTTGAACTTGCTGATGGGAACTATATAGATGGAGATTATTTTATATTATGTACTGGTGGTCTATCATATCCTCAAACAGGCTCATCTGGTGAAGGGTTAACTTATGCTCGTGTTTTAGGACATAATATAATTAAACCTAGACCTTCACTTGTGTCGATAGAAGTTGATGAGGAATGGATTTCAGATTTACAGGGTCTTTCTCTAAAAAATGTAGAATTAAGAATTACGAGTAGCAAGAATAAAAGTATATATAAAGAATTTGGAGAAATGTTATTTACTCATTACGGTATTTCAGGACCTATTGTTTTAAGTGGTAGTAGTTTTGTGAAAGAAGGAGAAAAATTAAAGGCTTTTATAAATCTAAAACCTGCTTTGAGTGAAATTGAGCTTGATAAACGAATTCAAAGTGATTTCTTAAAATATGCAAATAAAGACTTTAAGAACTCATTACATGATTTACTTCCTAGTAAATTAATTAATACAATGATTAAGTTATCAAACATTGATGAAAATAAAAAGGTGAATTCTATTACTAAAGAGGAAAGAAAAACATTAGTTAATGTATTTCAAAATTTGCCACTTACTATTAAGGGTCTTCGCCCTATAGAAGAAGCAATTATAACAAGCGGTGGAGTAGACACGCTGCAAATAGATGCTTCTACTATGAAATCAAAAATAATTGATAATCTCTATTTTGCAGGTGAAATGATAGATGTAGACGCATATACAGGTGGTTATAATCTTCAAATAGCATTATCAACAGGGTATTTAGCCGGAAATAATGTAGGAGCAGATTAATTATATATTCAATAGCAGATTAATCTAATAAATAACTGCGGTTTTTCTCATATAAAGAAAAAATATAAAAGTTTCTATTTTACAAAGGTCGGGAGGGAATATAATGGGGATTTCTGTTGCCATTGATGGTCCTGCAGGTGCAGGGAAAAGTACAATAGCTAGAATAGTAGGTAAAAAATTCAATCTTATGTATATTAACACAGGTGCAATGTATAGAGCAGTTACTTTGAAGGCTATGAATGCAAATATATCAGAAAATAATGTAGATGACTTAGTTAAAATTGCGGAGTCTTTAGAAATGCATTTTAAAGAGGAGCGTTTATTTGTAAATAATGAAGATTTGACAGATATGATAAATTTGCCTATTATAAGCAATAATGTTTCAAAGTATGCGGCCGTGCCTGAAATTAGAAAGATCCTTGTTAGGTTGCAACAAGATATAGCTAAAAAATTTAATGTTATTATGGATGGACGTGATATTGGTACTGTAGTGCTTAGAGATGCCACTTTTAAGTTTTACTTAACTGCTAGCTATGATGTGAGAGCAAAAAGAAGGTATGAAGAATTAATTTCTAAGGCTATAGAAGTTAACTACAACACTATTTTAAATGATATTATAAAAAGGGATTATATTGATACCCATAGAGCAGTTAGTCCACTTACAAAAGCTATAGATGCTATAGAAATTGATTCTACTGCTTTAAACATTGATGGGGTAGTTGACACAATTGTAGCGTATATTAACTCAAAGATTAAAAACAATTAATTCAGCATTTATTAAGATATATATAGGGCGGTGGCAGTATGAAAAGAATAACACTTGCAGAATCAGCTGGTTTTTGTTTTGGAGTTAAACGAGCAGTAGATACAGCTATAAAGATGAAAGAAAAGCACAATAATGCAATATATACACTAGGACCACTTATTCATAATAATGATGTTGTGGATTTTCTAAAAGAAAATTCAATTTTTCCCATAGAACTTGATAATATTGCTAGATTAAAAGAAAATGATACAATAATTATTAGATCACATGGAGTATCAGAAAAAACATTAAATACTTTAAAGGTTAATAAACTTAATATAATAGATGCAACATGCCCTTTTGTAGAGAGTATTCACAAAAAGGTTAAAAAATACTATGATTTAGGATACAGTATAATTATCGTCGGAGATAAAAATCATCCTGAAGTTATTGGAATTAATGGGTGGTGCAATAATTCTGCAGTAATACTTAAAAGTGGGGTGGAACCTTTTGGAATATTAAGTAAAGTATGCGTAGTATCTCAGACAACCGAAAGACAAGCTACTTGGGAAGCTGTATTAACTGAAGTTATAAAAACAAGTAAGGAAATAGTTGCATTCAATACTATATGTAGTGCGACAGAAGTGCGTCAAAAAACTGCAGAAGAGCTTTCAATTAAAGTGGATGCTATGATTGTTATTGGTGGTTTTAATAGTTCTAATACTACAAAGCTATATGAGATATGTAAGGCAAATTGTAAAAACACAGTACACATAGAAAATTTATTAGGTATTCCAGATGAATTTATAAACGATAAAAACATTAAAAGTATAGGGGTAACAGCAGGAGCTTCAACGCCAGATTGGATTATTAAGGAGACGATTTTAAAAATGAATGATAATATTTCTTTAAATGAAAATGAACAATTAACCTTTATGAAAAAAAATGATGTTCAGATCATTGTGGGAAGAGTGATAAAGGGTGAAATAATTAGTGTTAATGAAAAAGAAGCCTTTGTAAATATAGGATATAAAGCAGATGGATACTTGCCTAAAAAAGAAGTTACTGAGGATGAGTCCATTAAATTGAACTCACTATTTAAAATAGGTGATGTTATAGACGTAAAGATTATAAATAGAAAAGATGATGAGGGGAACATAGTTTTATCTATAATTGAACTAGAGACTGAGGAAGCATCAAAATTGCTTAGAGAGGCTTTTGAATCTAAAAATCCAATTTCAGTTCAAGTTAAAAAAGTTGTAAATTGTGGATTAATATGTAGTTTAATGGGATTAAGAGTATTTGTTCCAGAATCTCATTTAGAACTTTATCATATGAAAAATTTGGATAGCTATCTAAATAAAGAACTGCAGGTTACAATAATAGAATTTGATGATAGCAATCGTAATGTCAAAATTGTTGGATCCAGAAGACTAATTCTACAAAAGGAAGCAGAAAAAAAACGGATAGAAGTTTGGAACAACTTAGAGAAGGATCAGATTGTAGAAGGGATAGTACGTCGTTTAACTGACTTTGGTGCCTTTGTTGAGGTCAGCGGTGTAGATGGATTGCTACATGTTTCTGAAATTTCTTGGGCAAAAGTTAATAAACCAAGTAACTATTTTAATATAGGAGATGTAATAAAGGTTTACATACTAGATCTAGATAAAGAAAATAAGAAATTATCTTTGAGCATTAAAAAATTAAGTGAAAATCCATGGATAAATTTATTAGATAAATATCCTTTGAATAGTATAGTTTTATGTAAGGTAGTTAGATTTACTAATTTTGGGGCTTTTGTTGAATTAGAATCAGGTGTAGATGGACTAATACATATTTCTGAAATAAGTCACAAGCAAATTGAAAAGATAAGCGATGTTTTACAAATTGGTCAAGACATAAAAGCAAAAATATTGGAAATTAATGAAGAAACAAAAAAAATATCATTAAGTATAAAACAAATTAATGTTTAAAACAATAAGTTTAACTTTAAAAAACATTAATAATTTCAGAGAAATTAATCAATTTAATACGAAATTTAGCTTATCAAATAAAGATTTCTTTGAGGAGTATGATAATAGTAATATTATTCAAAAAATATTTTTAAGGAAAAATGTACACTTACTATTAAAAAAAGATAATTGTATAGGTTATATATGGTTTGAAAAACAAAGTAAATATAATATTTGTATTAATTCAATAAATGCAATAGAGGATGATAATTTAGTTTGTTATTATAGAACTTTAGTTAATTCACTTACAGGTAAGCGTTCACTTACAAGTAATAGTTTAATAACTTATGAATGCGAAGATAATGAAGTAAACATAATTGTTTTAAATAAGCTAGGGTTTAAGCGAGCTAAAGGGTTTATAGAACTAGAAAAAGAGTGCACAAAATATCACAATAACATTGCACCTGAAAACATTACTTTTTCTTTGGTGAAAAAAAACAAAGATGAAAAAGCACGGTGCTTATTACAAAATGAAATATTTGAAAATGATGATAGAGTACCAATAAATATAGAAGATATCTATTATGATGAAGCACAGGCATATTATATTGATAAAGGTGCAATATTTATTAGGCTTGACAATAAACCCATAGGATATGGTCAAATTATAGTTGAAGATAAGGTAGCAACCATAGTGAATTTTGGAATAATACAAAAACATAGAAAAAAAGGGTACGGGAAAGTGCTTTTAAGATATTTACTTAATATAGCTATTGATAATGACTTTTCCAAAGTCTCACTTAGAGTAGATTCTAACAATGTTGCAGCTTTTAAACTATATCTTTGTTTAGGCTTTAATATTAAAAAGGAATTCTATACTTGGCAAATAGATAAATTATAAAAGGGGGTGGCGCTTACGCATCTACCACTTTTATAATTTATCTATTTCTATTAATCTTCCCTCACAAATTTTAATTATTTAAATTCTCTTGTTATAATCTCAACAGGAACATCGGATATTTTTATATTTATCATATTACTATATCTACAATTATAAAAATAACTTCTATCACCGATGCAATTACATTGTAACTGTTTAACTGTAAAAATTTCATCTTTTTTTGCATCATACATATATAATCACTCCTTTTAAGTAGTTTACCCAAAAAAGAAGAAATTTAGTTTAAAACAAAAATGAATATTAAATTAAATAGAAAATAAAAACATATTTATAAAAAAAATATTAATGTATAATAAAAAATAACGACAAATTTTATAATTTACTTGAAATAATTTCAGATAAATTAAATTATGATTAAATACATTCAATTAATAAAAATAACTTTAAAAAAACATGCAAATTATATATAATAGATAAGTCGAATACTTTTTTATAAAGGAGAATGCACTAATGAATGAAACACTTAAATACTATATAGAAACATGGGGTTGCCAGATGAATGAGGAAGATTCTGAAAAATTATCCGGTATGCTAATACCAATGGGATATAAAAAAACTTCAGATAAGGAAGAAGCTGACATAATTATATTCAATACTTGTTGTGTTAGAGAGAACGCAGAGCAAAAGGCAGATGGGAATATAGGCGCTTTAAAACCTATTAAATTATTGAAACCAAACCTTATAATAGCTGTGACTGGATGTATGATGCAGCAAGAAGGTATGGCAAAACATATAATAACTAAATTTCCATTTGTGAATATTATCATTGGAACACATAATGCTTATAAATTTCCAGAGTACTTAAAAAGAATACAAGACGGGGAAACGTCAATTGTTGAAATTTTGGATAAAGAAGAGGCGATAGTAGAAGGACTTCCAATAGACAGGGAAAGTAATATAAAAGGCTTTGTTACTATTATGTATGGTTGCAATAATTTTTGCACTTATTGCATAGTGCCTTATGTAAGAGGAAGAGAAAGAAGTAGAAATCCAGAAGATATTATAAGTGAAATAAAAACTATGGTTGCGGAGGGATTCAAAGAAATAACTTTACTAGGTCAAAATGTTAACTCTTATGGAAAGGGACTAAGTCCGGAAATGAATTTTGCACAGTTACTTAGAAGAATTAATAATATTGAGAATTTAGAAAGAGTAAGATTTATGACATCTCATCCAAAGGATTTATCTAGCGAAGTAATCGAAGTAATTGCTGAATCGGACAAACTTTGTGAACAAATTCATTTGCCAGTACAATCTGGTTCAACAAATCTTTTGCAAAAAATGAATAGACATTATGACAGGGAGCAATATTTAGAATTAGTTAAAAGTATTAGAGTGGCAATACCTAAGGTAGGACTCAGTACAGATATCATCGTTGGATTTCCAGGTGAGACAGAGGAGGATTTTGCAGAGACTCTAAGTCTTATGGAAGAGGTAAAATTTAATTTAGCGTTTACGTATCTTTATTCTAAAAGAAATGGAACTCCTGCAGATGAAATGCTAGACCAAATACCAGAGGATGTTAAACATGAGAGATTTAATAGATTGATGGAAGTTGTTAATAGAAATTGTGCAGAAAAGAATAAAGAATGTATAGGGAAAATTGTAGAAGTACTAGTTGAAGGTTATAGTAAAAATGATAAAAGTAAATTAACTGGAAGGACAAGAAATGGGAAATTAGTGAACTTCGAGGGAAACAATAAAGCGATAGGAGATCTAGTATCAGTTCTTATAACCAATGCGCACTCTTTCTCACTTATTGGTGAAGAAATATAAGATGCATTCAAATAAATAAGTAACTAGCATACAATCTTGTTATTTAATTTAATGCATCTAGGTAATAATTAAACTAAGAGGAAAGAAAGGGAGTGTGACAATTGGCATTAACTCCAATGATGATACAATATTTTGAAATTAAAGAAACCTGCACTGACTGTATATTATTTTTTAGATTAGGCGATTTTTATGAAATGTTTTTTACGGATGCGGAGGTTGCATCAAAAGAATTAGAATTGGTGCTTACAGGACGTGACTGTGGCCTTGAAAAAAGAGCACCTATGTGCGGAATTCCATATCATGCAGCAAATACTTATGTAAGTAGGCTAATTGCAAAAGGGTATAAGGTTGCTATATGTGAACAAGTGGAAGATCCAGCACTAGCAAAAGGCATAGTTAAAAGAGAGATTATTAAAATAATTACACCGGGCACTTACACTGATTCTGGGTTTTTAGAAGAGAGCAAAAACAACTATGTTATGAGTATTTACATTGATAAAACAACTGATTTCTGCGGATTATGTTTCTGTGATATATCAACTGGTGAATTTAGTTGTACAGACACTAAACTTAACCTTGTCAACATATTAGATGAAATTTCAAAGTTTAGCCCAAAAGAAATTATTGTTTCAGAGGACATGACTGGCGAGATGCTAAAGGCTATAAAAGAAAGATTTAATGTGTCCTATACATCTTACCAAAATGATTATTTTATTATGAAAGACGATACTTTAATAAAAAATCAGTTTCATAATTTTTGTGAAAATTCCCTATCACAAACGCTACTCAGGAGTATTACAGGGATGCTAAGTTATATTATGGATACACAAAAGAATTCCCTGTCTCACATAGATACTATAGAACATTATGATATTTTAGATTATGTAAGTTTAGATGCAAATTCTAGGAGGAATCTGGAACTAACTGAAACTTTAAGAGATAAGACAAAGAAAGGTTCGTTGCTATGGGTATTAGATAAAACTAATACTGCAATGGGGGCTAGAAGGCTTCGCAAATGGTTAGATCAACCACTAATAAATAAAAGCTTAATAGAAGAGAGATTAGAGGCTGTAGAGGAACTGAAAAGTAATATACCATATCATGAAGATATAAAAGATGTGCTGATGGATATTTATGATATAGAAAGACTTGTTGGTAAAATTTCTTCGAAGAATGTTAATGCTAAAGAATTAATTTCGCTTAAAAATTCTATAGAAAAAATACCTAAGGTTAAATCCATTTTAGCGGGGCTTAATAGCAAATTAATGAGAAAAATATATTCGGAGCTTGATGATTTGCAAGATATATTTAATACTTTAGACAAGTCTATTATTGAAAATCCAGCTATTTCAATTAAAGAAGGGAATATTATTAAGGATGGATTTAATATTGAAATAGATGAGCTAAGGCGTGCTAAGACACATGGCAAGGAATGGATTGCTACCTTAGAGAATGATGAAAAAGGTATTACCGGAATAAAGTCATTAAAAGTAGGGTATAACAGAGTCTTTGGTTATTATATTGAAGTAACCAAATTAAATATTCCATTAATTCCTGAGGGTAGGTACATAAGAAAACAAACACTATCTAACGCTGAGAGATACATTACTCCTGAACTTAAAGAAATGGAAGAAAAGATTTTAGGGGCAGTAGAAAAATTAGTAAATGTTGAGTATGAAATATTTACTGGTATAAGAGAAAATATTGAAAAACACGTAGACAGAATGAAAAATACTGCAAAGCTAATATCAGAAATTGATTGTTTAAGTTCCCTGGCTACAATTGCTCTTGAGAATAATTATAATAAACCCAAAATAAATACAAAAGGCATTTTTAATATAAAGGGTGGGAGGCATCCTGTAGTTGAGAAAATGATGCCTATAAATACTTTCATTGAAAATGACACATATATGGATACTGTGGACAATCAATTACTATTAATTACTGGACCTAATATGGCGGGTAAATCCACCTATATGCGTCAAGTTGCACTGATAACTATAATGGCTCAAATAGGAAGCTTTGTTCCATGCGTTTCTTCTGATATATCAATATGTGATAAGATATTTACTCGAATAGGAGCATCAGATGATCTTGCCGCTGGAAAAAGTACTTTTATGGTGGAAATGTGGGAAGTATCCAATATATTAGAAAATGCAACCAATAAAAGTTTAGTTTTACTTGATGAGGTAGGCAGAGGTACTAGTACTTATGATGGACTTAGTATCGCTTGGTCTGTAATAGAGTACATATGTAAGAATTCTAAGATAAGGTGTAAAACCTTATTTGCTACTCACTACCATGAGTTAACAAAACTTGAGGGTATGATTAAAGGCATTGTGAATTATTCTGTAGCTGTTAAAAAAATTCAGAATGAAATTGTATTTCTTCGGAAAATTGTACCTGGCGGAGCTGATAAATCCTATGGAATAGAAGTTGCAAAGCTGGCGGGGTTACCAAAGGAAGTAATAAACAGGGCAAATGAAATCTTAGAGGTGCTAGAGAGTTTTAATAATACTACGGAACTTGACTTAGTCAATAAGAAAACTTCTAGTAATAAATATTCTAATAAAGCTAAGGATAAGAATGATAATAAGTTTACAGAAAATGTTAGTGAGAAAGAAGCAGCTATAACTTATGCATCTAACACAGCAAACGATGAAGTCATTCAAATTAATTTTACAGATATAGAGAAGGATAATATTTTAAAGGAAATTAAAAATATAAATATCCTTAATTTAACACCTATGGATGGGTTTAATAAGTTATATGAGCTAGTTAAAAGAGCTAAGCTGCTATAAAAATAGCAAGGGATGTGAGTTATCATGAGAATCAATGTATTAGAAGTTGAAACTTCCAATAAGATTGCTGCTGGTGAGGTGGTGGAGCGGCCGTCATCAGTAGTGAAGGAGTTAGTTGAAAATAGCATTGATGCCGGTGCCAAAAATATTATCGTAGAGATTTTTGATGGTGGTCAAAAGAATATAAAGGTAATTGATGATGGCTCTGGAATACATATAGATGATATAGAAAAGGCTTTTATGCCTCATGCTACTAGTAAAATAAAATATGTTGAAGATATTTATAATATACACACATTAGGTTTTAGAGGAGAAGCATTGCCGAGTATAGCTTCAGTATCTCGCACCACGCTAAATAGCAGAACTAAAGATTCTTCATTTGGCATTGAAATATCTAAGGCTTCTGGAGATATTATCTACGTTAAAGAAATAGGATGTAATATTGGTACAACAATAGAAGTTAAGGACTTATTTTTTAATGTGCCAGCAAGACAAAAGTTTTTAAAATCACCTCAAAGAGAAGCAGCTTTAATATCGGATATTTTGGGTAGGCTTGCATTAGCTAATAACGAGATTTCTTTTAAACTATTGAATAATAGTAAAAAAGTAATATCTACATTTGGATCTACAAATATTTGCGATACTATTAGATATATATATGGTAAAGAGGTTGTAAATAACATAACAAGTTTTGAAAAATTGAGCGATATAATGTCTGTACATGGTTACATTGGTAATGCACAAATTAGTCGCGGAAGCCGAAATAGACAAAGTATTTTTGTGAATAAAAGGTATGTTAAAAGCAGTCTGATTACTGCAGCGGTAGAAAGAGCATTTAAATCTTTTTTGACTGTAAATAAATTCCCTTTTTTCATCATATTTTTAGACGTTTTTCCTGAGTACATAGATATAAATGTTCACCCACAAAAGACAGAAATTAAATTTCAGCAGGACAATGCTGTATTTAAGCTCGTTTTTGATGCAGTGCATACAGCAATTGGAGATAGTTTAAGGGGTAATTTTGATACTAAAAAAGAAGAAAATGAAAATAATAATGTGAAAGAAATTGAAAAAAACACATTAAGAAGTGAAATATATGACTTTAACAGGATAGTTATAGATGAAAAAGATAAAGAAGAGCTAGAAAAGAGTGTTCAGATTCCAATAGATTTTAGCTATAAAACATTAAACAATGAAACGGATAATTCTATGGAATTACGGAAAGCAAATTATAACGATCCCATAGTTACAAGTAACACCAATGATACTGGTAACACTAATGTTATAGGTAATGCTAATGCTAATGTTACCAGTAATCCTTACAGTGAAACTACTAATGTATTACCAAATAAAAGTGTAACTGAGAATGTTAAAGAGAACTATGAGAGTAATTATGATACTAGTAAAGTCACACCATCGAATGAAATTTCCAAGAGTGCAAAGTTCCCAGAGTTAAGAATTATAGGACAATTTAATAAAACTTATATCTTGGGTGAAATATACAATGAGCTTTATCTAATTGACCAACATGCAGCTCATGAAAAAATATTATTTGAGAAATATAAAAGCGAAATTATAAATTCTGAAGTGTTATCCCAAATTTTACTTACGCCTTCGGTAATAGAACTTAGCCCGGAAGATTATTCTTACTACGTCGAAAATGAAGCAGTGTTTAATAATTCTGGTTTTGATATTATTGAATTTGGAGAAAATACTATAAGTATAAGGGAAGTTCCTATAATACTTGGGAAGCCAGATATTAAAAATCTCTTTAATGAAATATTAGATAATTTAAAAAATATGGGTACAGGTAAAACTGCAGAAATTAAATATAACCGTATAGCAACCATGGCATGTAAAGCAGCTGTAAAAGCAAATAACCTACTTTCAGACCTTGAAATGAATAAAGTGGTTAATGATTTAAGGTACATTGAGGAACCTTTTACTTGTCCTCATGGAAGACCTACAATAATAAAAATTACACTTAATGAACTAGAAAAAAGATTTAAAAGAATACAATAGAAAAAGGGTGGAAACATGAAAGACTTATTTATTTTAGCAGGACCCACAGCTGTTGGTAAAACAGAAATTTCTATAAAACTTGCGCAAATGCTAAATGGGGAAATTATATCAGCAGATTCAATGCAAATATACAAATGTATGGATGTTGGCTCTGCTAAGATTTCATTCGATGAGATGAGGGGAGTGCCTCATCACCTAATAGATATAATAGAACCCAGTGAAGACTTTAGTGTGGCGGAATTTAAAGAAAGAGCTGGAGATGCTATTGAAGAAATAACTAATAAAAATAAACTTCCAATGATTGTTGGTGGAACGGGGTTCTATATAAATTCACTAATATATAACTATAGTTTTGCTGATACCAATAAAGATGAGCAATATAGGAATCAACTTACAAAACTTGCAGATACAGAAGGAAAAGAATATGTACATGGATTACTTAAAGACATTGATGAAGAATCCTATAATAAATTATATCCGAATGACTTAAAAAGGGTTATTAGAGCACTAGAAGTGTATAGGGTTAGTGGTAAACCTATGAGTGAGTTTACAGATGAGCAAAATGTTTTAGACATCCCTTATAATGTGTATTATTTTGTTCTAAATATGGATAGACAAGAATTATATAGTAAAATAAATCTTCGTGTAGATATTATGATGAAAAATAATTTGATCGATGAAGTTATAAAGTTAGAAAAACTTGGCTATAGTGCAGATATGCAGTCAATGAAAGGCATAGGATATAAAGAGTTATTATACTATTTAAATGGCGAGATATCCTTAAATGATGCGATAGAGATGATAAAAAAAGGAAGTAGGAACTATGCTAAAAGACAGCTTACTTGGTTTAGAAAAGATCCAAGAGTAAACTGGATTAATAAAGATAGTTTCAACAATGACGATGAAATTGTTGAATATATTGCGAAGAATCTGCGTTCGATGAAAAAAATATAAATTACATTATTTTGTAAAATTTAAAGGATTTTAAGGATATTTATAGAATATTCTTAAAATACAAATTGTGGGGGTGTATCTATGAATAAGTCTGCGAATAATTTACAAGATATAGTTTTGAATGGGGCAAGAAAAAATAAAATACCAGTTACGCTGTATTTGACAAATGGGTTTCAGCTAAAGGGGAATGTAACAGGTTTTGATAGTTTCACTGTAATATTAAACTGTGATGGAAAACAGATGATGATATACAAACATGCGATTTCTTCAATAACTCCTTTAAAACCAATATTATTAAATGATAGTTCAGAAGCAGGTCCTTCACTTCTATAAGGTGGAGTATAAACTTTCTTAGGAGTCGTTAAAGTATAAAACATACCTTGCAGTATTAAGGTGTGTTTTTTGTTTCCAAAGAATTTATTAGCAATATTATGAGTAAATAATTTTAAAGTGTGGCAATAAGTGATATTATTGTTTATAGGGTTAAGATGTAGTTGGGTAATAGTGTTTGAGGAAAATGGGAAAATTATATTATAATAATTATGAAAGAGGTAAATAATGATTAATGAAAAAAATATTAAAACTTTAGGAACACATAGCGGGAAATTTCATGCAGATGATGTTATGGCTACAGCTATACTTACGCTACTATTAGGGGATATAAAGGTAACAAGAACTAGAGACGCTGATATACTTGAAAAACTAGACTTTGTTTATGACATATCCTTTGGAGAATTTGACCACCACCAATTAAATAAAGAAATAAGAGAAAATAATATTCCGTATGCTGCGTGTGGTTTAGTTTGGAGAGAGTTTGGGCCTAGAGTAATACAAAAGTTTAATTTAAAGTTTAATGAAAATGATATAATCTCCATTTTTGATTATGTTGATAAGAATCTAGTGCAGGGGATTGACGCTACAGATAATGGAATAGATATAAAATCAGAAATTAATGTAACTACAATAAGTGATATTATTCAAAGTTTTAATCCTACGTGGGATTCAGATGATTCTAAAGAAGAAGCATTTGAAGAAGCTACTAAATATTCTACTGAAGTTTTAAAAAGATTAATAAGTAGACAAGTTTCTGTTATAAACGCAAGGATCATCGTAGATGAGGCCTTTCAAAATCGAAATACTAATGAAATAATGGTTTTGAAAAATGGGTGCCCTTGGCTACAACAGTTACTTAAAATAGATATAAATAGTGAGGTATTGTTTGTTATTTCTCCAGATGATAATAATGTAGAGTATAAGATACAGACTGTAAAGAAAAA
>NZ_JAENWL010000306.1 GCF_016650095.1 Clostridium sp.
AACATTGTAATAATTCCAGCGTTAAAGAAATCTATAAATAAACTTCCCACCAGTGGTACAATAAAGAATGCTCTCGGAGCAGCAAGAAATCTTGACGTTAAAGCTTCCATGTTAGCCATTGCATTTGGTGTAGCTCCCATACCAAATCCACAACTACCAGTAGATATTACAGCTGATTCATAATCTTTACCCATAACATGAAATACTACGTAATAAGCAAATATTCCTAATATAATTGCCTGAGCCGATAACATCACTATTAGTGGTAAAGCTAAATCTGCTAATTGCCATAGCTTGAGTCCCATTAATGCCATAGATAAGAATAGAGATAATGAAATATTCCCTATCACATCAATTTCGTCATTATATATTTTGTAGGTCTTTGTAGAATCAGATATATTTCTCATAATTGCTGCTGCAAACATAGCACCAATGTATGGTGGAAAAGTTATACCTGTTTTTTCTAAAAGATTAGATAGAATTGTACCTAGTCCCATAGCTAACAAAACCTGAGTTGATGCGTTCATAAAATCATTAGCAATTAATTGTTTTCCAGCGGTTTCTTTTGTTGCTGCTACCTCACTCGTCACATTTGAGTTAACCGTTTTCATATTTTGTAAAAGTTTCTTTTTTTCAATTAGTCTCTTTCCTATAGGTCCTCCGATCATGCTACCCATAATTAAACCGAAGGTTGCTGATGCCATTGCTACTGTGGTAGCGCCTACAGCTCCTGCCTTTTCCAATATTGGGCCAAAGGCACCTGCGGTTCCATGTCCACCTACCATAGGAACTGAACCCGTAGCAAGACCTAGAAGTGGATTTAGACCAAATAGCTTAGCAAGTGTAACCCCTGTAATATTTTGCATAATTACAAGTATTATAGATAATCCTAGAAAAATAAAAACTTGTTTACCGCCTTTTTTTAGTAATTTAAAACTTGCCGTAAACCCAATAGTTGTAAAGAACGCCGTCATAAATAATTTTTGAAGCGTTATGTCCATTTCAAAAGTCAATATGTTACCTAATTTTAGTACTAAAGTGATTAACGCAAATAGCAAGCCTCCAATTACAGGCGCTGGTATACAGTACTTATCTAAAAAGGATAACTTAACTTTTATTTTTTTACCAATAAACAGAACCACAACAGCTAATGCGGCTGCTTGAATCATATCTAATTTTAAAATCATTTTTATTCCCCCTCATAATTTTTATATATTATATAATAATTATAAGGGCCACCTACAATTAACAACAAGATACTACAAAATACTTCATAAAAGAATTAAATTTTCAAACTATTCACATATTCTGTTAACCACATAAAAATGTACTTTGAATAGTTATGAACCTATCTTCGTAATAATACTTTCAATGAATTTTTTTGTGTTTATCTTTCCAGATTCATCTAAATCATTATTTATATGTCTCATTTCCTGCCTTACTTGTTTAAAATCAAATAACAAGGTGCTATATTCCATGAAAATACCATTACTATAATCATCACAACCAAGCTCTGCAATAGTTTTTAAAGCCTTTTGAATAGTTCTCCTAATTCTTTGTTCCAATGCCTTTTTATTTATATTGAGATTTTCATCTCCATATTCTTCCTGAACGATTTCATGATATATTTTTTGTAACTGATATGTAGAAGATGGATTTCTTTTCTTAACATCTATTATTTTTTCTATAATCTTTATTAGATCGTTACTTCCTATTGCACCTGCAATGCCTATATTAGCAAAAATATTATTTATTTGCTCTTCTATTAATAGCTCTTTCCTTACACTTCTATCATTATTTAAATTTGATACTGCACCCTTTATAAGATTTAAAGAATTCTCAAGATCAATATTATGACCTATACCTTTTATAACATTAATAACTTCTATATTATTAATAGGCTTGCTTATAAAGAAAATTATTCCACTTTCATATGCCTTAGATACCAAAGGATTCTCCTCAACTTGGGATATCATAATAAACTTACCCTTATATCCTTGCTTATTACTATTCTTTATTATTTCAATTCCATCTGCTATAGGTAGTAAAAGATCAATAAGCACTATATCCGGATTATAGAATATAATCTCTTGCACAGCATATTCACCACTATCTATTTCACATACTACTTTACCAAGATTATTTTTTTTTATTAGAATTTCTAGCATTTTTCTGATATTATCATCATCATCAATAATCAAAAATGTTTTTTCCATAGTTATCCTCCATTCAATGAGCTTCTAGGTAATTTCAATATAAAAGTAGTACCTATCGTACCATCTGATTTCACTTCTATATCACCTCCTAGTTCTTCAATAATATTTTTCACATGAGAAAGCCCAATACCAGTAGATGCTTTCCCTGTTATATCATCATACTTAGTGGTAAATCCCGGATTGAAAATATAAGGTAGAATATCTTCATCAATACCTCTTCCTGTATCTGATACTTCAAAATATATATTATCCTTATCCTCTTTTTCAGATATTCTAATGAAATCGCTATTTCCACATTCATCTATACTATTTATAATTAGGTTATTAATCAAAATAAATAAATTATAATAAGAACTAACCGCAAAATCCTTTTGGAATTGGAATGATATTCTTATTTCTTTATTACTTTCTTTTATATATCTACTAGTGTTATCTTCAATAATAGTAAAAACATTTGAAAGTGTCATGCAATCTTCATTTTCAAAGTTATCTATAAGTGATTCAAATCCTTTTAAAACTCTGTAATGATCTTTTTTTATCTCATGTACCTCTCTAGCAATATCCAATGTTTTTTCTCTTAAATTATTATTATCCTTGTAGGTTTCATACAAATTGTAACTTTTTGACATGACCTTTTCAATATCTTTCATGGACTTTTTTAAGTAAAACATTTCTGCTTGAATATTTGAAATTAACAAATTTAGATCAGTATATCTCTTTTGATGTTCACTATTTAAAATAAATAATTTTTGTTTATTGTAAGTAAGGTAAACAAAGCAAGTTACAAATCCTCTTATAAAGCCTGCCAAAATAATAATCCTTACAATATATATATTAATTTCATTACGTATTACAGCCTCAAATATGTTACTTAACGAATCTGCTGTTGCAAACAATAAAATTGTTTTAATGATTTGGTCTTTATATTTCTTAATGTTAACAACCTTAAGAATAAATCCATATATTATATAATATAGTAGTGAAGGTAAATTAAAAGATATTGCCTCTATAATCCCATCATGATATAATACTACTCCAAAAATATTTCTTATTATAAATACCCCAAAACCGCATAAAAATGCCAAAGATACTTCTGACATATCATCCATTACAAGTATACTTAAATTAAAAATAATTACACCTGCGGAAAATTTAAGTTGACTTTGAAATGGATAAAAATATAGTTCTCCAAATAGTGATACAATAATTGAAATCATAATATATTTTTTAATCTTTGACATATAACCCTCCAAGCAGGTAAATATTATTTAACTTTACCTATCTGAGCTTATTAGTTTTTATTTTAATCATAATGCACAAATTTTAGTTTGTAAATATATTTATAATACATATATTTATAATACATATTTTTATAAAATGCATTATATTTTAAACTTTTCTCATTGATAAATATCATCTATTTGGGCAAAATAAGTTTAGAGGAGTTGATACTATGAATAGTGAAAATATTAAAAATTTAAATTCCATTCTAGAAGGTGAATATGGGGCTATTAATAGTTTCGATACCATCATCGAGCATGCGAAGAATGAAAAGACTAAAAATGAGTTGCAAAGAATACAACAAACTCATAAAAAGCTTACTTCTCATATAGCTACTAGAATACAAAACCTTGGAGGTAATCCAATAGATGGCATTGGAATTGAAGGCATCATATCAGAAACTATATCTAATATAAAGCATATTGGTACTACTGATACTATTAGTTATCTTAAAGAAGCGCTCCAAAGTGAGAATATGGGAATAAAAATCGTTAATGAATTACTAGCTGTCAGTTCTGATCCTAGCAGTTCTCAGCTCTTAAATACTATAATAAACGAATATCAAACTAATATTACTTCAATAGATAATCTTATTAATACCTCAAGTGATATACAATAATTTTCCCAAAAATACCTCTGTTATTATTTAATATAAATACCCTCTATGCCTAAAGTCATTGGGGGTATTCAAACAATAGTATTAAATTGTACTATATAATTATTTTTATTCACACTACCGAATAATCTTATCTAAATCTTCAAAAAACTCTATTAATTCATTCTCATTATTTATGCAATCATATTTTTTATGATTATTACCATCCAACTTAGAATCATTCCCTTTTACCTGGGCTAATATGTTAAAATATTTGAGCATATTATTAGAATTTATAAATTGAATTCTAAATTCCACCGGAACGCTAAAAACTATATTTTTAACCAGTATGCATGTACCAACATAACAATTTAGAGTTTTCACATAATCCTCTTCTTTAAAATAGTATTCGCCTAAACTGTTACATATCTTTAGCTGTAGTTTACTGTTTTTCTTTTCTACTGCTAATTCTAATGTACTATTTAGCATTTGCTCTTTTTCTTCATTATTAC
>NZ_JAENWL010000021.1 GCF_016650095.1 Clostridium sp.
AGGAGGAATATTAATATGGGAGTTAATTTAATAAAAGGTCAAAAGGTAGATTTAACAAAGGGTAACTCATCATTAAAGGAATTAGTAGTAGGACTAGGGTGGGATGGTAGCAATGGTGGCAACACTATTGATTGTGATGCATCAGCTTTAATGTTAGGTGAAAGCGGAAAATTATCTAGTGCCAAGAGTATAATATACTTTGGTAATAAGTCAAGTAAGTGTAAGAGTGTAGTTCACCAGGGTGATAATCTTACTGGAGCAGGTGAAGGTGATGACGAACAAATAGTTGTAGATTTAGCAAAAGTACCAGATGATATAAATAAGATAGTTTTCGTTGTTAATATTTATAATTGTGTATCTAAGGGGCAACATTTTGGAATGATTAAGAACGCATACATTAGAATAATGGATAAATCATCTAACAGTGAGTTAGTTAAATTTAACCTATCTAATGATTACAACAACATGACATCTTTAATTATGGGTGAGGTTTACAGAAACAATGGAGAATGGAAATTCACAGCAACAGGAGAAGGAGCTAATGCAAATAGCATAACAGAATTATCAGCAAGATATAAATAACAAGAAATGTGTGAATATAACTATATATAAACCTGTGTTTCTAAATATTTGTCAATATTTAGAAATACAGGTTTTCTTATTAAATAATAAATGTCGAAGATAATCGAAATAATGAATACAATTAGCAAAGTTACCATTATGTTAATATATTATTTCATAAAGTTTATGTTACACTTGAAATATAAAATAACTACATTGATTAAAATAGAAATATATAGTTTCAGCGGAAGGCATAGAATATTAATATATGCAATTCGAGATTAATGAAAGTAATTATTAAGGGAGGTTATAACATTATTGGGAAAAACATAATAAATTAAAGTGAGTGATTTAATGAAATTTTTAATGAACATAGAAAATGGAACTACGAATATTAAAAAAATGGGAGTTATTAAAGCACTTCTTGTAATGCTTCTAGCAACTTTGTTGGAGTGGTTTGGACAAGTACCTGAGGAAATTCTAAAATTGTTTTCTGGAAAATTTGATAAAGTAGTGCCCTATGTAATTTTAACTTTTGGTATACTGGTTAAATTTTATGTTATTATCATTTTGCTCAAGTGTGTTAGCGATAAGTCAAATGAGCAAAAACATAAATACCACTTGGATATAAGAAGTTTTGCGTATGTAGCATTAATGATTATAGCCTTACGTATGGTATTCGATAACAGTTTAACCTTGTGGATTAGTAAGATATCCATGCCTGATTTTATAAATGTAGCCTTCGAAGAGATATCTATTTCACCAATTATATTTATTATTAATGTTATTGTCGTAGCACCCATATATGAAGAGATTATTTTTAGAGGAATATTATTAAAAGGAATGTCTAAAAAAATAAATCCAACTGCAGCGATTGTTGTATCTGCATTATTGTTTGCACTAGTGCATCTTAACATTCCTCAAGGTATAAATGCATTTTTATTAGGACTTGCTATCGGGTTTATATATTTAAGGACAGAGTCAATTTATTTAAGTATATTTGCACATTTTGTAAATAACTTCTTAGCTCTTTCAGTTTCTTCAATGTTTGGGTTAATACAAGGCAGGTATGCCATGGAGATTCATGGGATGTTTTTTATTGTGGGAGTTATTCTTTTAATATTAGTATATAAAGAATATAATCAAAATAAAATTATAGATGTACCAGAAATATATAAGCAGTTCATAGAAATATAGAATGGATACAATAAATAAAAATTTTATTGTTGAAAAAGAACCTCTAACATATTAATACGTTAGAGGTTCTTTTAAGTGACATTCAAGTAAATAACAAGTTAATACATTATTAAAACAACTACAACACTATTATCTACTTATTATAATTTAATATAAGCGGTAATTTTATGAAATTAGAATTATAAATAAATAACTACATAAGAGTACATATTAATATTAAAACTAAATTTCTTATGAGTGTTTTTTAAAAGTGAATTTATAAAATTTAAGAAAATTTTAAGGTTGCATTAATCTATATTTAATAATAATAGGGTACAATAAATATAGTAACAAGGATAAATTGAATGGGAGTGACTATCATGCCGACTATAAATATGCTTTCTTCTGCTGACAAAGTCAAAGGTCAAGGAGTAGGATCAGCATACCTAGAGCAAGTAAATTTGGTTCAAAGCGGATTAGATAAAGAATATAAAGTTGTAATAAATAAAAGAGAGAGAACCGAAATAATGCATTACCATACTATTGATTTCAAGCATTATTTGAGTGTGCCATTTGCTAAGAGGAAAGGTGTAACAGTGGGTTATGTGCATTTTTTACCAGAGACTATTGAAGGAAGCATCAAATTACCAAATTTGATTAAAAAGATTTTTTATAAATATATTATAAGTTTTTATAATAGTATGGATTACTTAGTTACAGTAAATCCTAATTTTATAACCAAGCTTGAAGCTTATAATATTAATAGAAAAAAGATTACTTACATTCCCAATTTTGTTTCAGCTGAAAAATTCTATAATCTTTCAGCCGAGGATAAATGCATAGCAAAGGAGAAATTGAAAATTGCAAAGGATGCTTTTGTTGTGCTTGGAGTAGGGCAAATACAAACCAGAAAAGGTGTAATTGATTTTATTGATATCGCCAAAAAACTGCCTCAAGTACAATTTATTTGGGCAGGTGGTTTTTCTTTTGGAAATATAACGGCCGGATATAAGGAATTAAAAAATAAAACAGAAAATGCACCTAAAAATATTTTATTTACAGGAATAGTTGAAAGAGATTTGATGAATGATATATATAATGTATCAGATGTTCTTTTTATGCCATCGTATAATGAACTTTTCCCTATGTCAATACTAGAGGCAATGAATACTTCAACTCCAATTTTATTAAGAGATTTGGAATTATATGAGGACATATTATTCGATTATTACTTAAAAGAACATGATAATGAAGGGTTTATTAAAGCTATAGAAAAGTTGAGAAACGATTCAGAATATTATAATCAGGCTAAAGAAAAAGCTATAAGAGGGCACAATTTTTATTCAAGAGAGAATGTACTTGCTATGTGGCAAGATTTTTATAAAAAGGTAAGTAGAATGAAGGATAGGTAAATCAATGAAAAATTATAAATTTAATATTATTTTGGGGGTAGCATCTGGAATCATTTTTATTCTTTTAATTATTTTCACGCATGGTTGGATGGATTTGATTCATCAAATGAAACATCTTCAAATTCATTGGATTATTGCAGCAGCTCTTTCCATGGTGCTATATTGGATTTTTGAGGCTAAAACACTACAAAGTGTTATATTTTTAATTAAGAAAGACTATAAATTTAAACAAGCATTCAAAGTTACTATGACAGGACAATATTTTAATGCAATTACTCCCTTTGCATCTGGGGGCCAGCCAATGCAGTTATATGCACTTACAAAACAAGAATTAGGAGCTGGTAGTGCCGGTTCAGTACTGATGATTAAATTTATTATCTATCAAACAATATTAACTTTATATTCCTTAATTCTTATACTCTGGAAAGCAGGTTTTTTTAGAAGCAAAATGAGCCATTTATTTTATTTAATTGGCCTAGGGTTTACAGTTAATGCTAGTGTAATTGTATGCTTAATTATATTTTCTAAATATCGAAAATTAACACATAAATTAATAATAGCCTTATCTAAGATATTAGAAAAATTTAGAGTAGTAAAAAATATATCAAAGCTTGAAGTACATATTAATGATAATTTAGAAAAATTCCATGACAATATGGAGATAGTAAAACATAGCAAAGGCTTGTTGTTTAAACCTGTTATTTATACAATATTACAACTAACAATAATTTTTGTTATCCCTTATTTTATTTATCTTAGTTTTGGTATGAAGGGTGCTAGCATTGAGAGCATGATAGCTGGAACTGCGTTTGTAATGATGCTAACAGCGTTTATACCATTACCGGGAGCCGTAGGTGGAGCAGAGGGCGCGTTCTACATGTTTTTTAGCTTGTTTTTTGCATCTAATAATATAATGGCTGCTATATTGTTATGGAGATTAATTACATTTTATTCCTGCATAATTTTTGGAGCTTATGCATTTATGAAGGATTAAGCAGAGGTCCTTAATGAATTAAGGTTTGTTAATGAAATAAAAGCACGTTAAAGTAATTAGAACTGACTTATATAACTTAATTTTTATAAGAAAATTATAGTATTTAAAGGGGATTGATTATGAATATTGGAATTTTTACTGATGCTTATTACCCACAAGTTAGTGGGGTAGTTACATCTACTATGATATTGAAAAATGAATTAATTAGACTTGGAAATAGTGTAACTATTATTACAGTTACACACCCAGATGTAGAGGAGCAGGAAGGTATTATTAGATTGCCTAGTATACCATTTTTCCTTTTACCTTCTCAAAGAGTTGGGATGATATATTCACGTAAAATTATGAGTAAGATAAAAAAGTTAGACTTAGATATTATACATACACAGACAGAATTCAGTATAGGAATATTTGGAAGAATAGTTGCTAAAAGGTTAGATATTCCTGTAGTTCATACTTATCATACTATGTACGAGGATTATATTCACTATGTATCCCATGGTATAATGCTTAAGCCTGCTTCGCAATTTGCGAAGAAGGTAAGTAAACTATATTGTAGAGATTGCAGTGCGATAATAGTACCAACAACAAAGGTAAAAGATGCATTGCAGCAGTACGGTCTAAGAAGACATATAGATGTTATACCTACGGGAGTTAATATTGAACCCTTCGAGCGAAGTAATTACGATGAAGAGCTTATTAAAGATGAAAAAAAATCTTTTGGAATAAATGAAAATGAGCCAGTTGTATTATTTATCGGGCGTATAGCGAAAGAGAAAAGTATAGATATAATTATAAATAGTATGAAACAACTAATTGTAAAAATTCCGAATTGTAAATTGCTCATTGTAGGTGATGGACCAGATCGTGAAAATTTAGAAGAGTTGGCTGAGGAACTAGGTATTGAAAAATCAGTAGTATTTACAGGTGAAAAACCTTGGGCAGAAATTGGTAGGTACTATCAGATGGGAGATGTGTTTGTAGGTGCTTCGCTAACTGAAACACAAGGATTAACATTTACGGAAGCTATGGCAGCACAAATACCTGTAGTAGCTAAGTACGATAAAAATTTAGACGACATAATTAAGGATAAAATTAATGGAAGAATTTTTTATAAAGATGAAGATTTAGCTGAAACATTATTTGAAGTTTTAATGGATAAAGAGAAATGTGCCACAATGGTGAAAAATGCTTATGATGGAATAGAACCATTATCGTCTAGGTGCTTTGGAGAAAATGTTGAAAAAGTCTATATGGAAGTTGAAAGACAAAATTGTATGCTACAGAATCAAAAGATAACATAATGAATTTAGGAGAAGAGAGTTGGAAAAAACAATTATCTTCTTCTTATTTTGCATTTTTTTAATATATTTATCCTATATTATTTAATTGTTTGGTACAATAAAATAAATACAAAAGAAATGGAGCGAATAAAAATGAAGATTCTTTACTATGATTGCTTTTCAGGTATTAGTGGCGATATGAACTTAGGTGCATTGTTAGATTTAGGTATGGATGAAAAATATTTAATAGATGAGTTAAGCAAGCTTAATCTAAATGGATATGAAATAAAAGTATCTAGAGACAGTAGAAAGGGAATAGAGGGTACTAAGGTAGACGTAGTTTTACAAGAGCATAGTCATGATTATGAGCACTCTCATGATCATGTAGATGCTGAAGAGGCACACCATCATAAACATTTACATGATGACAATGAAGGTGGACACTCCCATGGACATATGACCAATATTCATAGTCATCAGGAGCATAGAAATCTTAAAAATATCCAAGATATTATAGATTGCAGTAAGTTAAGCTCTAAAGTCAAAGAATTAAGTATGAAAATGTTTATGAAGGTTGCGTTGGCCGAGGCAAAGGTTCATGGTAAACCTTTATATGAAGTTCACTTCCATGAGGTAGGCGCAGTAGATTCTATTGTGGATATAGTGGGAGCAGCAATTTGCATAAATTATTTAAATGTTGATAAAATAATGAGTTCCTCCGTCGAGCTTGGTGGTGGATTTGTTAAGTGTGCTCATGGACTTATACCAGTACCGGCACCTGCTACTGTAGAAATTTTAAAGGGGATTCCAGTGAAGTTTGGGGCTGTACCGTTTGAAACAACTACACCTACAGGAGCAGCAATTCTAGCAGCTAATGTCTCTGAATTTAAAGATAATAATGACTTTATTATAAATAAGATAGGTTATGGCATAGGTAACAGAGATACTGAAATTCCTAATGTACTAAGAGTTATGTTAGTAGAAGAAGCTGACGAACAAATAACTCATAAAAATAAACTTGAGCAAGTACATACTGCTTTAGAAGATGATGTAGCCCAGCAAATTATCGAATGTAACATAGATGATATGAACTGCGAACTATATGAATATGTTATGGATAAGCTTTTTAATGAGGGTGCTTTGGATGTATATTTAACTCCAATTATAATGAAAAAAGGAAGACCAAGCGTAAAAATAAGTGTTTTATGCAGTTCAGACAAATTGGAGAAGATGAAAGAAATATTATTTAAAGAAACGACTACATTTGGTGTAAGAAGTTTTAAAGTATATAAAACAATGCTTCAAAGAGAATTTATTAAAGTGAATACTAGTTACGGTGAAGTTACAGTGAAAGAAGCTTACTACAAAGGTGAAAAAATAAAAAATAAGTTAGAATATAAGGAGTGTAAGAATATAGCTGAAAAGATGGGGATATCTGCAATAAAGGTATATGAAGATTTGAAAAATGAAGTCTATAATAATTAAAATTATAAGTTTAAATTAAAAAGGTGGGGAACACATGAATTCAGAAGAAATGAAGATATTTCTGAGGTCCATAAAAAATGGTGATATATCAATTGATGACGGTGTCAATAAGTTAAAAGATTTGCCATATTCAGAGTTAGGATTTGCAAAAATAGATAATCATAGAGAACTTAGAGTGGGATATCCAGAGGTTATATACTGTGAAGGGAAAACGGTGGAGCAGATAAAAGGAATAGTTAGTTTAATGCTTACTAAGGATGTAAACATTCTTGGCACAAGGGCATCAAGAACAATGTATGAAGGGGTAAAAGAAATATGTGATGATGCGGTGTACAATGAACTTGCAAGAATAATTGTAATTAAAAAAAAGGAAGTACAGATTCAAAGCACATATATTGCAGTATTAACAGCAGGAACTTCTGATATACCAGTAGCGGAAGAGGCGGCTATTACCGCAGAATTTTTTGGTAACAAGGTTGAAAGAATTTATGATGTAGGGGTAGCAGGTATTCATAGACTATTTGAAAATTTAGATGTTATAAGGCGTGCTAGGGTAGTGATCACTGTGGCAGGAATGGAAGGCGCTTTAACTAGCGTTGTCGGGGGCTTAGTTGATAAACCAGTTATATCTGTTCCGACTAGCGTAGGATATGGAGCTAGTTTTAAAGGAATTGCCGCGCTACTTAGCATGTTAAATAGCTGTTCTAGTGGAGTTAGTGTTGTTAATATAGACAACGGTTTTGGAGCAGGATATTTAGCGAGCATTATCAATAAATTGTAAGATGAAGGTTCAGCATGTAGCATGTTCTGATAGTAGATCATTCATTAACAGAATCTAAGTTTATTCCATGAAAAATTTCCTAACGCACTTATTCGACGTCCTGTCTCAGAAGTGCTAGCAGCCCGTCCTGGTCTGCTTACGGAAATTTTTCATTACATAAACTAAGATTCTGTAAAATTCATTATATACTATCTGACACATTGCTACATGCCGAATCCTATGAATAGTTGAAATAAATAGCAGTATGGAATTTCTGGTTTTAAGCTCGTTTGCAAGATACGAAGGAGAAATTTCATGCTTTTTTTATTATGATAGAGATTCATGGTTGTATACGCTCTCGTAGGCTTTAAGAGTATTTCGTGCAGTGTTTTGCCAAGAAAATTCTTTTGCCCTTTTTAATCCCTTATAACCTAATTTCAATTTTAACTTCTCGTTACTGAGCAAGTTGCCAATGGCAAGGGATATTTCTGAGATATCACATGGATTTATTAAAATCCCACCATCGCCAACTACCTCGGGAATAGAAGTAAGGTTAGAAGCTATTACAGGAGTGCCACAATTCATTGCCTCGAGTGGTGGGAGTCCAAAGCCTTCATAAAAAGATGGATAGATGAAGGTATCACAGCCATTATAGAAAATGGGTAGATGTTCTTCTGGTACAAAACCTGCAAAAATAACATGAGAATCAATTTTTAATTCATGTGTAAGTTTTACTAATTTTTGACTGGAGTCTCTATAGTCACCTACAATAACTAAATTATAATTCTTATTTAAATCCTTATATACTTTAGAAAAAGCAGTTAGAATAGAAGCCACATTCTTTCTTTCGCTAAAACCACCTAGGTAGAGTATAAATGGATCTGTTAGATTATACATATCTTTTAGAAAATTCCTACAGTAGAGTTTATCTAGTGGGGTATACTTTTTATCAGCAGCTAAAGGAGTTACAAAAATCTTGCTCTCGTCTATAGGGAAAAATTTCAAAATATCCTGCTTTGAAAATTCGGATACGGTTATTATTCCATCAGAACCTCCTATAATTATAGGCATCTCTTTTAAAAATTTTAGCAAATAGCCTTTCCCTACTGTTTCGGGCATAACGTATGGAATCAAATCATGTATAGTGACTATTTTCTTGCAATATATTTCCTGAGAAAAGCCTATACCATTTTGTGGCATATGGTATATGTCTATGTTTTCACTTGAAATGTTTTCTGGGAAATAGTGATCCTCAAAGAATCTTTGATGCTTTTTAGAGGTCATTACTATTTTGCAGTTTTCTTTTTTTATACTCTCGTAATTATTACCTGACCAAAATACATGGTAATTATTTGTAGTATCTATGTTAATTAAATTTTTAAGCACATTTTCTGTATAAGTTCCTATCCCAGTGCCATTATACAAGTTGATACCTCTAGCATCAATTGCAATCCTCATAGGATTCACTCCTTAAAATTATTAAAAATCTCATTGAAAAGAGAACATACATTAATATACTATTTTAACTGTGAAAGTGTGCTATATGCCTAAATATAATTAAGCACAAATTATTTAGTAAGTTCATATACTACAACAGAAGAATATTTCGGAGGCATGTATTTGGAAATTCAGGAATTAAAGGAGAAAGTACAAGAAAATTATTCTTTTTGTATTAATGATATTGAGAAGATAAAAAATGTATACAGAATAGAAACTGAAAATGGGATGTATTGCTTGAAAATCATTAATTATGACTTTAAGCATTTTTTATTTATTGTTGGTGCAATAAAACATTTGCAGGACAATGGTTTTCAAAAGATACCAGAAATTATTGCAACTATTGATAACAAAGAGTATATAGCCATTGATAATAAATACGCTTATTTAACACTGTGGCTAAGCGCAAGAGAATGCAATTATGATAATCCTGTAGAAATAGAATTATGTACCTCAAAGCTTGCAGAGCTCCATAAAAAAAGTTTGAATTTCAAAGTTACACCTGACATGAAGCCTAGAATAGCGTGGCTTAAGTGGATAGAAACTTTTAAAACCAGAGAGCGAGAAATATTAGACTTTAAAAGAAGAATAAATGAAAAAGAATGCATTACGGAATTTGATAACAATTATTTAAACATAATGGAGGAAGAGATAGCTCGGTGTAATAAATCAATATCTAATTTATGCAAAAGTGAATATGTAAGTAAGATGAAAGAGGAAATTAAACATAGTGGATTTTGCCATCATGATTATGCTCATCATAATATATTAATAGAAAAAAGTGGAGAAGTGAATATTATTGATTTTGATTATTGTATTTTAGACACTCATTTACATGATTTAAGTAGTCTTCTAATGAGAAGAATGAAAAATGGAAAATGGAGTCTTGAAAACGCATTTTTTATAATGGATGCATATGATGATATAAATTTAATATATAAAAGCGATATAGAGGTAATGGCAGCATTTATGGAATTCCCTCAGGAGTACTGGCAAATAGGGATTCAATATTATTGGGAAAAAAAGGATTGGGGAGAAGAGTTTTTTTTGAAGAAGCTTGAAAAATCATATGAGGATAGAGTGGATAAGCAAACTTTTATTAATAAATTTAGAGAAATAAAATATGGGAGGTAGTATTGTGGGAAAAGATAAAAAGGACATGTGTAATGATGAGTTTGAAATTGACATAATGCAGCCAGAGGAATCCACTGTAGAGGAATATGATATAAAGCTTGAGAAAATGGAAGAGGAAGTTAAAAAACTTAAGAAAATAAAAAAAAGACAAAAGAAAATTAAAGAGTTAGAATTTGAGCAAAGAGAAATATTAAAGAAGATGGACAAAAACTATAAGAAAAATAGGTAGCGATTGGCTATTATAGAGCAATTAATATATCTAATTAGAGGTGGTCTAATGGCAATAATCATCTATAATGAATTTTCTGACTATATGATGTTTAAAGGTATTAAAAACGTAGACAAAATTGAATCTAAATATGAAAATATAGAATCAAACATAACTGAAGAATTATTAATAGAACAGTTTGGCGCTATTTATGCTTTTCATGAAAAATCTTTAGGATTTAATGGATATCTAAGGAATAGGCTAAATAACAATACAGGGAAAGTTATAGAAGAATATAAAATTTCTATTAAAAAGCTGGCGTGCGATATAAATAAAATTAAAAGAGATGAACCTAAAAATTCATTTGAAGAATTAATTATTAAATATGGAAATGAAGTTATAAATAGAGGCGAAGAGTGTATAAGAGAAGTGTACCAAACAGACTATATAGGTATTATAACAAGAAGCATGAGGCGGAGCGAAATATGCTTGGGTAACACAGGTTTTCAAAACCTTAGGAAAAATGATTTTATTGAAGTAGTTAATTTTGAAGATTGTAATTATAACATGGTGGAAATGGATTGTTTTCTTTTGCTTAGTAAATTAAAAAGAAAAGGAGCGGAACTCGATTTCCATAAGCTTATTAAAGAATTCTGTTATATTGAAGGACTAGATTCAAGTAGTTCAAAATTCCTAATTGCTTTAATTTCTTATCCGCGTGAATTTATGAGATGCTGCAATAGATATAGGCAAGGTAAAAAAGAGTGGCATAAGGACAGGTTTTCTGAGAAACTTATAAAAACTTTAATCCAAGATGGAGATTCTTTAATTTAAATTAGCAATGTAATGATATGACAGCATCAGGAGTGATAATAAAAGAGGTGAGAACATGTTAGACGTTAGATATAAAGATAGGGCTTATTTAAGTAAATATGATTTAGATGTAAATTTATTTAGCGAATTCGATTTATTGGTTTTTGATGTTATTCCAGTAAGAAAAGTATTCATACTTAATACTGATAAAGGTGATAAAATTTTAAAAAAAGTGAACTATGGTGTTTCGCGACTTGAATTTATTAATTATGGTATTGAGTATATTAAAAATAATAATTTTAATAGAATCATCGAATTTGAAAAGACTAAAAATAAACTCATATATGTTCCTTGGAAAGATGATATATATTGTATTATGAATTTAGTAGAAGGAAGAGAATGTGAGTATAGTAATCCGGTGGATGTTATGCTCACATCTATGGCACTTGCAGAGCTTCACAGGGCATCTGAAGGGATTGTAAATGAAGAAGAATTTGATAGGTTACTCGCTAAAAATAAGCAGGGGTACTTGTGCGGTAGGGCAATAGAAAATTATAACAAAAAATTAAAAGAACTTAAATTTTTTAAAAAGCTCGCAACTCTTTATGAGAATAAAAATGAATTTGATTATATATTTCTAGACCATGTTCAGTATTACGAGGAAAATATAATGAAAAGTATAAAAATTATGCAAGAATCAGAGTATTACACTTTATGTAAAGAAAAAGAGAAAATCATTTTTTGTCATCACGATTTAGCTCACCATAATATATTGATTAATAAGGAAGAGGTATATTTCTTAGATTTTGATTATGCGGTTGTAGATTTAAAGGTACATGATATTTGTAATTTTATAAATAAAGCAATTAAAAACTTTGCTTATGATGTAGAAAAATGCTACAGCATAATAAGCAAATATACAGAAGTAAATAAGTTAGACAATCGGGAATTAAAGGTGTTGTATGGTATGCTCAGTTTTCCAGAGGATTTTTACAGTGTATCTAGAGATTATTACACAAGGGGAAAACAGTGGAGTGAAGAGGTATTTTTAAGCAGATTAAAGAAAAAAGTGGAATGTAGAGAAGATAGAGAAGAGTTTTTAGATGCGTTTAAGAATCATTATAATTGTTAATAAAGAAGCCCCGCAAATAGTGCTAAATACACTATTTGCGGGATTTGATTTTAATTTACTTAATTATATTTTGATAAGCATTTAGAGTATCTAAAGCTGTATGTTCCCAAGTTAGGGTAGAAGCTCTTTTTAAGCCTTTAGTTATAAGGGATTGCCTTAGGACATTATCATGAAGCACATTATACATTTTTTCACTTAAGTCATTAACATCATATGGATCTACAAGCAAAGTTGAATCCTTAACGATTTCTGGAATAGAGGTAGCGTTAGAAGCAATTACAGGCACTCCACAAGCCATCGCTTCAATTGGAGGTAATCCAAAGCCTTCATAAAAAGAAGGGTATACAAACAGCTCACAAGCGTTATACATGAATGGGATATGGACCATAGATATAAATCCTGGGAAAATTACTTTATCATCAATGTGTAGATCTTGTGCTCTTTTTATATATATATCATATGATTTACCCTTGCTACCTGCAATGACTAGTTTTATATCTTTTTTTAATCTTGGTAAAAGAAGGCTAAAGGAATCCAGGAGTCCAAGAATATTCTTTCGAGGACTAAACCCGCCAATATATAGAATATAGTCTCCTGTAATAGAGTAATTTTTTTCAATAATGGTTTTACTAAGAGATTTATCATAAGGTTTATAGATATCCTCACTAGCCAAATAAGTAACATATATCTTTTCTTTAGGAAAGTTAAAAGTTTTAATGATATCTTCTTTTGAATATTCCGACACGGTAATTATTCCATCGCACATGGGAATAATATTGGGCAATTGTTCGTTAAAAATTTTTAGATATTGTTCACTAACTGTATCTGGCATTTTATACGGAATAACATCATGTAGTGTAATAACAAAGGGACAGTTCTTAACATTAGGTAGTCCGATACCATTTTGAGGAACGTGATATATGTCCATTTGTTTGTCTATTAAAGTGTTAGAGTTATTCACTTCATCCCAGAAATTTTTTTGATTATCTTGCTTAATATTTTTTATATGAAAATTTTCCTTAAAGGGTATGGTGAGATCACAGTCTTCGGGCACGAAAAGCAAATAATCATTAAAATTGTCTATTTTATTCAAAGAGCGAATTAGTTGGTAAGAATAAGTTCCTATACCAGTGCCTCTATACCATTTTGCAGCTCTAGCATCAATTCCAATTTTCATTTTAAGACTCCTTAAACACTAATTTAAAATATGAATATACTTTATTATATTAAGAAAGGTATAAATGTTGTTAAAACATATAAGAATTTATTCTAAAAAAAAATAATAGTAATATAAATTATAGAGGGGGGGGATGAGTAACATGATGAGGGAATTTGAAATTGAAAGACAATATGGTATTAAAATAGAAAGTATACGTCCTAATAAGGGAGTATATCTTTTGAAGACAGATGATGGAGCTAAATGTCTAAAGAAAATCAATTATGGGACACAAAAACTTTTGTTCGTGTACGGAGCCAAAGAGCATCTTGTAAATAATGGATTTGATAAGGTAGATAGGTATTTTTTGAATACTGAAGGGAACCCATATGCCTTGGTTAATGAAGATATTTATACACTATCAACATGGATAGATGGACGAGAATGTGATTTTCATAATGAAGAGGATTTAGTTGAAGCTGCAAAACAATTAGCTTATATGCATATCGCATCCAAGGGATATGAGCCACCAGAAAACAGTAAGCTAAAAACAGATCTTGGAAGATGGCCATATTTAATGGAAAAAAGAATAAAGTCCTTTGATAAAATGCAAGCTATGATTAGAAAAAAGAAGAATTTTAAAACAGATTTTGATATTAATTATATTAAGAGTGTGGATACTCAAAAGGAATTAGCAAAAAAAGCTATGGCTATATTGGATGATTCTATGTATTTTGACATATGTAGAACAACAGAAGAAGAAAAAGGATTTTGCCACCATGATTATACACATCATAACATTGTTATTGATAAAAATAATGATGTTAACATAATTGATTTTGATTACTGCAAAAGAGAAGTAAAAGCATTTGATCTATCAAATTTTTTGATAAAAGTGCTTAAGAAGCAGGATTGGGACATAAAATATGCTGAAATAATATTACAAGCATATAGCAGTGTAAATCCTCTGTTAGAAGAAGAATATAGACTCATTTATGCATTTTTAATATTTCCTCAACGCTATTGGAGGCTTTGTAATAGATTCTATTATAACGAAGTTACCTGGATTCAAAATACCTTTAACAAGAAGATGGAGGAATTAATTTCTGAAAAAGAAAAGTTTATGGCATTTATTGAAGAATATAAGAAAGCCTTCAATCAGAGGTAATATAAATCAAACTATTTATTAAAGTTATGTAGATTTAATATTTACATAACTTTTTTATTTCACCCATTATCTATATTTTCATAATATATATTATGAGTTTAAATATGGAGGTGGTATTGTGAAAATAGGGGATATTGTAGTGAGAAAATCCTACGGGGGAGACATTACCTTTAAAATAATAGATATTATGCCAGGCGATGGTAATGATTTATATTTACTTAAGGGAATAAATTTAAGAATAGAAGCAGACTCTTTAAGCGAGGATTTAGAATTAGTATCAGAAGATAACATTGGCGAAATTGATAAGGTCTTTAATAAAAAAGTAAATGCATCTATTAAAAGAATACTAATGAGTAGGATTAAAGGAACAAGAGGAGAAAGAGCAACGCCTATAAATGTTTCTGGGAAAATCAAAGATTTACAGTTAAAACAAGAAAAATATAAAGAATACAAAAATAATGATATGAGTTTCGGGAGACCAGGAAAAATATTACATGTTGATGGGGACGCAGAATATTTAGAGGTTTGTCTAAAAACCTATAAGCAGCTATCATTAGACGCTGTAGGTAGAGTAATAGCAGAAAAGAATCAACCAAATGAAATAGTAGATTTAGTTAAAGAAATCAAGCCAGATATAGTAGTAATCACAGGGCATGATGGAATGGTAAAAGGAATAACTGAATATTTAAATTTAAATAATTACAGAAATTCGAAGTATTATGTAGAGTCAGTAATGGCTCTTAGATCTTATAATAGCAGCTATGACGATTTAGTTATATTCGCAGGAGCATGTCAATCTTGTTATGAGGCAATTTTAGATGCGGGTGCCAATTTCGCTTCTTCTCCAAATCGTGTCTTGATACATTGTTTAGATCCCGTTTTAGTTTCTGAGAAGATTGCATATACAAATATAGAAAATGTTGTAGCTATAGCGGATGTTATACGGAACACTATAACAGGAATTTCAGGTATAGGTGGATTACAAACTAGAGGGAAGTATAGAGAGGGGTTTCCTAAGTCACAGTATATATAATAGGTAAAATCCATTCAGTAAATATTTGGCTAGAATGATGGTTATTTTAAATGCCTAAATAAATTCAGATATCTTGTAGGTGGCTTTGTTTATAAAACTGAATATATATATATTTAAAGGAGAGACTATAAATGTAAGTATTTAAAATATTATGCAATAAAATATATTAGGTGGTTAGGCATCTTAAAAAATAGTAAGATAAAGATGAAACGGATATTTTGAGCAAGTCAAGGAGAACTGTAATCTTATAATGATACTATCAGCGGGCTTGAGAGGCGGAATATGACGAATAGACAAGGCTAGAATAGACTAGCATACTGACTAGTTATTATTTTAAGATGCCTTATAAGGTAAAGGTCTATAAAACGGAGAAAAATTAATTATGTATAGAATAATCTATGAAAATGCATTTTGTTAACATAAAATTAACATTGACAAAATTGTTGTAGTAGTGATAAAATAATAAGTTGCTTGACAAAAAAAAGGTTATGGTGTATAATATAAAATGTGGAAGAGGGTGCTTGCTGTGGAAAAAATAAATGTATTGACTTCAATAAAAGAAGAAATTGAAAGTCATGTTGGCGAAAGAGTAACACTAAAAGCTAATGGTGGAAGAAGAAAGATTCTTGTAGATAATGGAGTTATTGAAAAGACCTATCCAAGTATTTTTGTTATTAGATTAGAAAAAGACACCCACAGGACAGTGACATATAGTTATTCAGATGTTTTGACAAAGACAGTTCAAATAGTTTTTGCAGGATAAAACGATACTGTACCATAGTATCGTTTTTTATGTTTATATATATATATAAAGCACATATTAAATAGAATGCATTTGGTTAATAATAACCGCGCATTTTACATAATATGTGCTTTTATTCTTTTGTTTGAAAATTATGATGAATTTTGCAATACGAATATATTTATCAAATATCATATTTTGGTTACTACTTCTATATATATTAATAGTAAGTATTTTAGGAGGGTAGCATTCCATAAATGATACCCCAATAGAAATACGAGGAGGGATAATATGGAGATAAATTTAATAAGAGAAAATATAGAATATGAACAACTGCTGGGAGAAAACACTGCTGATACAGTAGTGAAAGAAGAATATGTAATACCGGATACTCATCCAGATGTTAGAGAAATACTTATGTTAGATGCTAAAGCTCTAATAAACTCTAAAGAAATAATTCAAGATAAGGTATATTTAGAAGGTCAAATTCAATATAATGTACTTTATATTACAAAAGATCAAGAACGTACTGATGTGGAAAATGTTATATATACTTCCAAGTTTTCAAATACAATAGATATAATGGGTGCTATGCCTGAGATGCTTTGCGATGCTGAGTGTTTTGTAGAACATATGGAGTGTAAAATAATTAATGAAAGGAAAATATGTCTAGAAGGTATTTTGAAATTAAAATCTGAAGTATATAAAAATTTTAATTTCCAAATAGTTAAAGATATTGAAGCAGTTAAGGATGTGCAATATTTAAAAAATCCTACTAGTATAGATAAAGTTATAAGAAATTTTAATGGAGAGCTCATTGGGAAGGCTAATATAAAAATTCCAATGGAGAAACCAGAAATTGCTAAAGTTATAAAATTTGATGTTAATATTCATAAGAAAGAAGTGAAATTTTACGAGGGAAAAATACAAATTAATGCATACGCATTTATTAATATGATATATAAGGGCAAAGATAGCAGAGAATTAATTTATATTGAGCAGGAAGTTATGTTAAATAAAGACTTTGAATTTCAAGAGGCAAACCCTTATATGGATAATTATACAGACTTTGCGGTAGATGCTATGGAATATGACGTTAAGGAAGATGATTTAGGAGAAAAAAGAATTATTGATGTAGAGTTTTTGATAAAAACAAATACAAGGGCTATGCACAAAGAAGAAGTGGATATGATTGAAGATGTATACTCACCAACTACAAAGCTTGAGATGGATAAAAAAGATTTTGGACTTAATGTAATGCAAGGACAATTATTAACTGAGACATTAGTTAAAGGTGATATAGAATTAGATAGTAGTATGGCAAAACCTAGTAAGATTATTATGTGTAATTCCAGCATTTGTGTAACGGATAAAAAGGTGATCGAGGATAAGGTTATAATTGAGGGCATAATGAATGTAACTGTATTATACAGAAGTGATGATGAAGAAAAATATCTCTCTGCTGTGTCCGAGGAAATTCCTTTCACCTGTGGAGCTGAGATATTAGGAACTAAGATAAATATGAGTAGCATGTGTAAGGTATCGATCGAAAATATAAATGTAGATATCGAGGCAGGCAATATGGCAGTTAGAGCTATAGTGAAAGTGTATGTAAGAGTAAATTACATGGTGCAAAAGAAATTTTTAGTTGATGTTTACCCAATAGAGGGGGAAGTGCCTAAGAAAAAAGCTAGTATTACTATTTATGTAGTTCAATCCGCAGACACTTTGTGGAAAGTAGCTAAAAAATACAATACGACAATACAAGAAATTGTAAGAGTAAACCAAATAGAAGATCCTAATGTATTAAAGGTTTCACAAAAACTTATAATACCAGGCAGAATAATTATATAATTAAAACCTATAAATTGTCCGAAATTAATTTTGAAAAATAGCTTTCAGACAGTTTAAACCCCTATATGTTATTTATAACATATAGGGGTTTATTACTTGGTCGCATGAAAATTGATAACAAGTCAATATGCTAGCATATTTGACTTGTTATTTATTTCGAGGTGCCTAATTTAAAATTATATGTAGCAATATTAAATTCGTTGTAATATACTGATTTTAATAATAAAGATTTGGAGGAAAATCATGTTAGTTAAAGCTTATGGTAAAATAAACATATCTTTAGATATAGTAGGTAAAAGAGAAGATGGATATCATTTGTTAAAAATGATTATGCAAAATGTAGACTTATATGATTCTATGTCCTTTGAAAAATGTAATAAGGGCATTAATATAAGCTGTAATAAGCCATACATACCTACAGATGAAAAGAACCTAGTATATAAAGCTGCAAAACTTTTTATGGACACATATGACATTAATGAAGGTATAAATATATATCTTAAAAAAAACATACCAGTAGCAGCAGGTATGGCTGGTGGGAGTGCAGACGCAGCAGCTGTTTTTAAAACATTGAAACATGTATTTAGGATAGATGTAGATGACAATGAGCTTATGAATTTAGGTGTCAAAATTGGAGCAGACGTTCCCTATTGTATAGTAGGGGGAACTGCATTGTGTGAGGGAATAGGCGAAATTATTACTCCTCTCGCGCCTTTTAAAAATCATATTTTAGTATTGGTTAAGCCTAATTTCGGAGTATCCACTAAGGAGGTTTATAAAAATTTAGATATTAGTAAAATATTTAAGCATCCAGATACAGAAACATTAATAAAAGCTATAGAACAAGATAAGTTAAAGGATGTATGCAGCGGCATGAAAAATTTACTTGAAAATGTTACCTTAAGAAAATACCCAGCTCTGAAAAGAATAAAAGAGGATATGCTTAAAATGGGTGCAATGGGTGCAATGATGAGCGGAAGCGGACCGACAATATTTGCTTTTTTTGATGATATGCTAAAAGCTCAAAGATGCTATGATAAATTTAAAATTCAATATAAAGAAGTATATATAACAAGAACAATTTAGAAATACTTTATAGTGGAATATAAG
>NZ_JAENWL010000150.1 GCF_016650095.1 Clostridium sp.
CTACCTTAATTACATAATCCTCATTAATAGAGTACACCTCTCTAGATATACCCTCACCTATAAATGAATATTTCCTTGCAATTTGTTTATTGCTCAACATACATATATCTCGAAATATCCTTTTCTCATCCATAATGTAAAATCTCCTTTTAATCTAATATATTTAAAAAGAGATTATTTGTTACTTAAGGATTTATTGGCTTAGTTTTTTATAATTTACTTCTTTAAAGCTATTTATCACTAAATCCGCCATGGAAATATCTTGACTTCCGGAAGCATCACTATTGATTCCTACACACTTCATACCTGCTTTTTTAGCTGCACGAACCCCATTATGAGAATCCTCAATAACTATACAATTTTCGGGGCTTACCCCCAGCTTGTCTGAAGCAAAAATAAATATATCTGGTTCAGGCTTACTTCTCTTTACATAGTCTCCGGTAACAAAAACTTCAAAGTATTCTTCTATTTGAAATTTCTTTGCAATAGCCTCAATTACATTTAGTGGAGATGATGAGGCAATGGCTAGCTTTATTCCATTCTCATGAAAGTCTTTTATTAGCTCTTTCACCCCATCAATAAGAGTTATCTCGCATTCATTTGAATTAAGGTATTTAAAATATGTACTTCTATCATATTCAATTAGCTCATCAAGTGTTTGATTAAGGTTATATTTATTTTTTAGAGCTTCCCACATATAATGAGAGGTTGCTCCTACAAAAGTGTGATGCTCATCTCCTGTAACCTCTATTCCTAATTTCTTATAAATTTCATTTTCCAGTTTCTTATGTGTTGGTTCACTATCAATAATTACTCCATCCATATCAAATATAACTGCTTTTAGCATAAAATCATCCTTCCTATTTTTTATTATACTTTATCTTAGGTGCCATTTAAATTCTATCATAATAGTTCTCTTTAAATTTCAAATGCTGCTATTCCAATGGCTCCTGGACCACTATGAGCTGAAATCATGCATCCCACTTGAATCCATATAATTTTTTTAAAGCCTTCGTCTTTTGCAATTTGTTCCATACGTTGTTTTATGCGTTCTTCAAGGCCCAACGAATATATAAGATAAATCTGTCCTTTATCCATATGGTATTTATTGATATAATCTTTCATATATCGCTCTACAATATTACCTATTTTACCACGATACTTTCGGGTTGAAACTAGTTCTCCATTCACAATTTCAATCAGCGGTTTCAGTTGTAGCAATGTCCCCCCCAAGTACGCCGCATTTGATACACGTCCTCCTGCCTTCAAATATACAAGATCACCAGGTATAAAAGATACCCTTGCTTTAGCTGCATAACTCTCAATCTTTTTAACTAAATCATTAGGTAGCATATCTGGATATTTCTCTATAAGTTCAACGGCTTTCAAAACAATTGCTGCCAAACCACCAGTAACATTCAGTGCATCAGCATGATAAACATTTTCCATTCCCTCAGAAGCAATGATTGAATTTTGGAATGTACAAGATGGTTTCGATGAATATCCAACATGAATAATAATGCACCCAGGATTTTCTTCTGTTATTCTTTTAAATACATCCTGGTATTCATCTGGATTTGTTGCAGATGTTGATGGTACTTTTTTAGTTCTTTCATAATAATCATACACCTCTGTTACCGCTATCGAACCATCTGCATAAGATTCCCCTCCCATTATTACATGCATAGGAACTACCTCAATATTATATAATTTCACCAGGGCAAGCGGCATATCAGATCCACTCTCTGTTAATAGAATGATTTTTTTCATAGGGTTACCTCCATAAAACTTTATTTAATTATACTATTAATGCCTTAAAATGGATATAAAAAAACTCTTGTTTTATTTATTATTGCTTATTTAATCCCATTATAATATATAATCCTATTTTCCCCAAATCACAGTTACCCATTCAAAAGGAACCAAAAGTATTGATTTTATCCTTGTAAAGTTATAAAGCATAATGTTATAATAAATTTGCAAAAAGTTATAAAATGTGAAAGGACTGGTTGAATTATGGAAACAAAATTAGAAAAGAAGTACGGACTAATTACTGCAATTGCCATGGTCGTTGGCATCGTTATAGGCAGTGGCGTTTTTTTTAAGGCCGAAAAAGTATTAACTGCAACAGGTGGAAATCTTAAACTAGGCATTTTGGCTTGGGTTATTGGCGGTATTATTATGATTTCTTGTGCCTATACTTTTGCTGTAATGGCAACTAAATACGAGAAAGTAAATGGTATAGTAGATTATGCAGAAGCTGCTATGGGTGAGAAATATGGATACTATGTAGGCTGGTTTATGGCAATAATTTACTATCCAACATTGACATCAGTATTAGCATGGGTTTCGGCTAGATACACTTGCGTATTGTTGGGATTTCCAATTACAGGTGGGGAGTGTATGACTATTGCATGCCTATTTTTGATAGGTAGCTATTCTTTAAATTCATTATCACCAGTCTTAGCTGGTAAATTTCAAGTTAGTACAACTATTATAAAACTCATTCCACTGATTTTAATGGCTATAATTGGGACAATCGTAGGCATCAATAGTGGTATGACTATGATAAATTTTACAACAGTAGTAACAGAGGTAAATACTGCAAATGCATTATTCACAGCAGTTGTTGCAACAGCCTTTGCATATGAGGGTTGGATTATCGCTACAAGTATCAATGCAGAATTAAAAGATGCAAAGAAAAATCTTCCACTTGCTCTTGTTGGAGGAACTTTTATAATTATGGCTGTTTATATTTTATACTATATAGGACTAGCTGGAACTGTAACAAACGAAGTTATGATGAAAGGTGGAGAAGCTGGAGCTAAATTGGCATTCCAAACAATATTCACTTCTGCAGCCGGTTCTCTAATATTTGTATTTGTTATTATTTCTTGCCTCGGAACTTTAAATGGATTAATGCTGGGATGTACTCGGGGTATTTATTCATTAGCAGCAAGGGGCTTTGGACCAAAACCAAAAATGTTCAAGCAAATAGATAGCGAGACTAATATGCCATCAAATTCATCTATACTAGGTCTCCTTCTTTGTGGTATATGGTTATTATTCTTCTATGGCGCTAACTTAACAACACCTTGGTTTGGATTCTTTTGTTTTGATTCCTCAGAATTACCTATAGTTACTATTTATGCATTATATATTCCTATTTTTATTATGATAATGAAAAAAGAAAAGGATTTAAGTTCATTTAAAAGATTCGTAATGCCTACTATTTCATTAGCAGGCTGTGTATTCATGATAATTGCTGCTTGTTTTTCTCATAGAATGGCAGTTGTTGCATATCTAATTATATTTGCAATTGTAATGGCAATCGGTGCTATGTTTTCAAATAAAGCAAAACTTAATTAGAAGATAATATCTATCTAAAAGGCGTTACTAATTAGGACAAGCTTATGTTCACACCTTTTGATATACTATTTACAAACACTTTAAAAGCCATTTCCTTTCGGAACTGGCTTTTAAAGTGTTTGTATTAGTTAAAATATTTCATCTAAATCAGTTATAATCTTATCTGCCAATCCAAGTGAAATTATTTCATCAGACATAAGCCACCAATCTTTTCGATAATTCTTAGTATAAAGTTTGTCTGAAATATTTGTATTAGCTACAATAAAATCTTTAACTCTTTTTTCTTGTCTTTGGGTGAACTCAAAATTATCTAAAACTTTATCTGTATTACCCACAGCACCTGTACTTCCTGAATGAATTAGAGCTGTTGTATCTTGAAACACATATCTGTGACCTTTTGAACCTGCTAGTAGCATTAGCGCACCAGAACTATATGTTTTCCCGAAGCCTATTGTATAAATCGGTGTTTTGGAAAGTTGGAGAACGTTTATGAAATTTAGTACCGCTGGTAATTCACCACCATCAGAATTTATCAAGATCTTAATAGGGACTCTATCGTTAGTAGATTTACCTTTATCCTGTTTATTCCACTTTATAATCATCAGTGAAAAATCAACCAAACTATCATCGATATCAAAATTCCAAAATATTTCTCTATTTTTAGTTCTTTCATAATAATCTAAGGTTTCTGGGTCTGGTAGATTAAATTTCATTAATTCCTTAACCTCATCATCAAAAAATATATCCCAGTTTTTTTTTATACTCATAATTCACCTTACTTCCTTTATATTATTATTTAATTGTATCCATATTGTATTATATGTATGCAGATAATCATTTCTACATTCAACCTCATATAAATATATTATGTTAGGGGCATGAAAATAAAAAAAAAGAGCTTCGCGATATTTAACGTAAAAACTGCTGACGTACAATTAAATATACGTCAGCAGTTTTCCATATTTGACTTTCTCATTAAACTAACTCATGCTCTAAATTATTCTTTTAAATCCTTTACTTATATAACTCCATCTTTATCAGTACCAATACTTTCAAGCCATACAGTATTATTTTTACTACTACAAATATTTACTAAATACCTTGTATTTTTGTACTAGTAGCAAGTTCATAAGGGTCAACCCCATTATTTAAACCACCTTTTTCATCAATATAAGGTATTTCTTTATCTACATTATCTTTAGGTTTTTCAAATCCCTGTACCAGTATATCGATATCTGAAGCTATGTCTTTAGGGTCAGTTGTGGGTTTATATCTTTTGACTATTTCACCGTTCCTATTAATAAGGAATTTGGTAAAATTCCATTTCACTGAATTCCCTTCCAGGAATTGAGGGTAGCTTTCCATAATAAAGTCATTTAAACTTTTTTCATCAGGTTGGTTCAAATCAAACTCTTTAAAAGTTGTTTTTTCTGTCAAATATTTAAAAATTGGCTGAGCATTTTCTCCTCTTACGTCACCCTTTTCAAACAATTGAAAACTTACTCCATAATTAATTCTACAGAAATCCTTTATTTCCTGGCCTTCACCCGGTTCCTGCCCCGCGAATTGATTGCTGGGAAATCCCAATATTTCAAAGTCTTTATCCTTGTACTGCTCATAAAGTTTCTCCAAACCCTCGTACTGTGGTGTAAAACCGCACTCACTTGCTGTATTAACTATAACCAGTACCTTTCCCTTATATTGTTCCAGAGATATTTCATCACCATCGATTGTAATTAATTTAAAGTCGTAAATTGACATTTGTTATCCCTCCATCTTATATAAATTTATCAATACTACAAAAACACTACAACTCAATCTCTTTAATGTCATACTCAGAATATTCTAACTTCATTTTACCACTCATTCCATTATATTTCAACATTTTCAGACACAGCTTTCAATCTAAATCTTGAATTTCTTTTACTATAGAACATTATACTCCATTAATTTTTTCCGCAAATCTATAGAATTTATAAAAAGAATTGCTTCAAATTTCAACTTCGCAGCACTTTCAATATTTTCAATTGCATCATCTATAAAAATTGATTCTTTTGGATTTATATTATATTTTTTAATTAATTTATTATAAATATCTTTATCAGGTTTTAAAAGTTTTTCCCTATATGAAATGATATCACCATCAAAATATTTAAAAAATTCATATCTCTTAGTAACATCTTCATAAGCTAACAAATGAAAATTAGATAAAACATAGAGTCTATATCCTTTATTTTTTAGTTCTTTTAGAACCTCTACAGTATCTTCAATAGGTGTAAGTATTTGATACCAGTTGTGCATTACAATCTTTATTAACTCACTATTGTCTGTACTTCTATTACATATTTCATTTACAGCTTCTTCTTCGGTAATCATCCCCCTATCAAGCATAATCCATTCTTTGCTGGTAAATATTTCTTCATAAATTTGTTGAACTTTTGCTTTGTCTGAAATCTGTGTATGAAGATATACTATTGGCTTAAAGTTTAGTAATACATTTCCTAAATCAAAAACAATATTTTTGATCATATTTTTATATCTCCTTCCATGTAAAACTGATAGTCCTCCCATATTCATAAGTGAGGACTATTAGTTTTATCCTATTAAATATTATTAGATTCATTATTTTAAATGTTAGCTTTTTATGCTAAATCTTGAATTTCTTTAATTATATATGAGAGTTCCTCTAAAACATGATTTGCATTTACACAAAACATTTTCTTTGAAAGTTTATCCCCGCAATAACCGTGAACATATGCACCAACACATGCTGCAGTCATGATGTCATAACCTTGCGATATGAAAGACGCTATGATACCCGTTAGGCAGTCTCCCATCCCCCCTGATGCCATTGCGCTGCTCCCGGTAGGATTGATTTGCACCGTTTTACCATCCGTAATTATTGTATTAAATCCTTTAAGTAACAAAACAACATCGTATTGTTTTGCGAATTCTTTTGCTATATCTATTTTATTTTCATTTATTTCATCTATTGTATACCCCGATATTCTCGCCATTTCCCCCATATGAGGTGTAAGAACTGTAGTGCATTTCTTATTCTTAAGCATTCCAATGTTCCCCTCAAGCGCATTTAAACCATCTGCATCAATTACAACAGGACATTTAGAATTCAATAAAACTTTTTCAAGTAACTTTAGAGTATCATTGTTATTTCCTAGTCCTGGACCAATGGCAATACAATCACTCTTAGTTATTAAAGAATTTAATATTTTTTCATCGTTAGTTGAGATAATCATAGCTTCAACTAATTTTCCACTTAGTATGTTTTGAATTGAGCTATCACAGCCTAGTGTAACAAGCCCAGCTCCACTTCGAACAGCAGCCTGAGTTGAAATATATGCAGCACCTGTAAACCCTGGTGATCCTGCCAAAATAAGTGTTCTTCCATAATCACCTTTATGTGAATACTTATTTCTTTTCACAATTAACCCTTTAATAAAGTCTATATCCATTACATATTCATTTTCATGAAATCTATCTACTACACTTCTAGGTATACCAATCTTCTCAACAACAATTTCTCCAGTAAGTACATCAGCCTCATATCCAAGAAAACCTTTTTTATAAAGTTCAAATGTAACTGTTTTATTACTTTTAATACAATTTCCCATCACTTTTCCACTATTACACTCAAATCCTGATGGGACATCAATTGATAAAATATGCTTACTATTCTCATTCATAATTGTAATTGCTAAAGAATAAATGCCTTTAACTTCTCTAGTTAGTCCTGTTCCAAAAATTGCATCAATAGTCATCTCGGAGTGTTTTATACTTTCTCTTAAAATTTCCAAATCATCATTGTTGTTTACTTTTATTATTTCCATTCCCATATTTCTTACAATATTAAGATTCACCAAGGCATCTGCGCTCATATTTTCCTCTGAGCCAAGAAAAAATATCTCAACATAATTTCCTCTATTCAAAAGATGCCTTGCTACAGCAAACCCATCTCCACCGTTATTCCCACTGGAACAAACGATTACGAAATTTTTATTATTTTCTGGTATATTTTTCACTACCTTTAGTGCTGCATTTTCCATTAGTACAATACCTGGGATCCCTAAAATATCTATACAATAGCGATCAATCGTTCTCATTATCTGCGAAGTTGCGATTTTCATTTTCAATCCCCTCCATAAACAAATGTTTTTTCACTAGGATAACTTTAATCCAATCTGCTCATGCTCTATTTTTCTAAATTCAACCTGGCTTGCTGCAACCTGACTTCTTACTTCCATTACTACTGTCTGTTGCTTGTTTCCCATAAGTTTTTGACCTAGTATATAGTTAACATCAAACCTTCCAGAGATAGCCGGAGCGGCACCACGAGTGGGTACTATTAGCTGAACATTATTGGTTTTTAAAAATTCAAATATAGGCTCCCAAATGTATATGTCTTTGGCTGCTCCAAAAGGGTTATCTATAAATATTGTTTTTCTTAATTTATTATTATCAGCATTGAAGGAATTTATATTTTTAATGTAATTGATTATGGATATTAAAAATTGAATATATATTCCTTGTGACTGGCCTGTACTA
>NZ_JAENWL010000221.1 GCF_016650095.1 Clostridium sp.
AACAATGATAATATACCAGAAATAATAACTTGGGGAAGTATGACACATGAAAATGATATATATTTTTATCAATGGAATGGCTCAGAATATAAAATAATATTTAGTGGGTTTTATAGTGGGTTTATTTTTAAGGATATAACAGGAGATAAGATACCAGAAATAGTAATTGATAATAGTCTTTATGGGTCTGGGAATGAACAAATATACTATCAATGGCAAAAAAATCAGTACAAAAGGATTTACTATGATTTAGATGCAGGTATGGGGTATGATAAAATAAAAACTTTGTTGAGTATGCTAAATAGTGTACCTCCAGAGGAGTTTAGTTCAACTGAAATAAAATATTTAGATGATATTTTCACAAAAGAATGGATTGCCGATAAACGTAATATTGAATTCTTGAACCAGTTAAAATCAAATATATTATCAAGTCAGATAATAGAATACATTGATGATAATTTAAAATACGATACAAAAGTAACTGATAATCCTATTGAAATTACTTGGAGAATTAAGGTGCTGATTTTTAAAATAAATGGCACGACAGTATTTCCAGAAGAAAAAATATTTGAAGTAAAAACAAAGCTTGTTAATATTGAGGAAAAAGATTATAAAATTGATGATATTAAAATTCAATAGCATTTACTAATTCTATGTAAAATCAAACAAATAAGCGTCATAAGTAGTAATAGCTTGTGACGCTATATGAATTGGGAAACCGTGCTAATTATTATTTAGTTTGAAATTAAGGATTTTTGATAATTTATCTAGGTCGCCATTAAATGGTAAACTTAATAATTTATTTTCATCTTCAAAAATTAGATAACAAGGTGGTTCGTTTTCAGGAATTAAGATATATACTTCACTTACAAGTGCATTTAATGACTTACAATTCACTTTAACAATTGGGTCTAAAGGAATCCTTACCACATATCCATCGTCAGTAGCGGGGTCATTTTTATATAATCCTTCTAAATTGGTAATCCAACTTGTAATCATATCTTGAATTTGCGGATTTGATTGGACTACTTTCACAACTTTATCTTGTTTGGGGTCAAAAATCTCAACATATTTAAAAACCTCAGCATTTACACATGTTGAATGTAAGAATATAACTAAAATAGAGAAGACAACTAATAACTTTTTAATCATGTTAATCACCTCTTTGTTACGATTCCCATGATAGGCTGGAATTATTAATTAAGTTATTTGGCCACAGTGTAACTTTTTTTTAATCTTTGCGTCTATATGAAAGAAGCTTCAAAAAAATATTTTCTATAGAAATAAATTAAAGGAGATTTTATATATATGACATTCATACAAAAGGTAGTGGGGCACTTTCAAAACTCAGTTATACTAAGTGATACATCAATTAAGTTAATAGGAATATGCCTTGTCTTAACAGCTATATTTGCCCTTTATTATCTGTTTTTCAAGTCGGAACTTTACGAAAAATACATGCCTTTTCTAGGCGTAGTTATAAGGGGTTTAATGTTTATAGGGTTTACAATAGAATTTGCTCATCATACTAAAATAAGTCCTCTGCTAAGTTATTATGGAGGCAAAGAATATGTTGTAGCCCAGCTTTCAAATTATGTATTCTTTGCCTATGTTCTTGTAGTTGGTGTTTATGATATTCTTACAATAGGAATAAATAAATTTAGAGGCTTTTTCCACTGCTTTGATATAGCAATGGTAAGTCTACCAATTGTATATACGTTTACCGCAGCAATAATTTATATAACAAAAGAAAGCTTTGAATTAATGAGTCTTTTATATTTAGGTCTATTGATTATTGCTGTGGCATTGATAATTTTTCTGTTTTTCCAAGTATACTGGAAGCAAAGTGCTAAAATGTATCGTATATTTTACCTTGTGGCAATTCCAGAAGTAATTATTTTATTATGCTTTAAAATTGAGTCTGCTTATGCTCTTCCAATATTTTTATTATTACTGGGAATCTATGAAGGCTCAAGGCATATAGTGGAACGCATAAAAGTTAAAAATGAGAAGGCTTTATGGAAAAGCTTAAAGCTATGTTCATCAATATTTATTCTGATGGTTGTTATATTTGGGTTAAGTTTTTGTGGAATTAATCCTATAAGAAGCAATGAGAACAATATGGTTTCTATGTTATTCAATAAAAGTATTAAGTTAACTACTGTGCAAGAGGCTGAAGAGGTAGCTAGAACTGCATTAGATGATAATAAAAGTAAACTTGTATTAAACTCAGGAACTTCAATGGATTTTTATAATTATTTCTATATTGTTTTAGGTGATTATGATATAAATGTAAGTGAGGTTACAGGGAAAGTATCCGAGGTTCATAATAGTAGCTTAAAGAGTGCTGAGGACCCTGGCACATTAAAACTTGATGAGGTTAAGGATAAAACAAGTTACTTTTTAAAACAATGCGGCTACACCTATGAATCTGAAAAAGCAGATATGTATATTCAAGAGGAAGAAAATTCATATTTAGTGTCAATTAAAAATAAATTTTCTAATGGTAAATCAAATAACTTAAAGGATTCTAATAACCTACAAGTTACGTGGTTTAAAAATGGAAAACTTGATAATATGCTTGGATTTGGTAATTTACTAAATTTAAAAGATTATAAGGGAATTAAAATCGATAATGCAGTAGTTGAAAAAAGTATATGTACATGGTATCAGAATCTTGGACAAAAAGCTCCAGCTTATGCATTAGATAGTTCCTATGGTTTTACAGCATATTCAAATAAATACAATACATTAAGTTTAATCTGTGATAATGGTAATTCTCTAAAGTTAGATATTAATGATGGTACTATACGTAGTTTTCAGCGAGATAATCAAAATAGGGTTATATTCGATAAAATTCTATATGAAAAATATAAGAACAAAGCCATAGAAATGTATGAAAAAATAATTCCAAGTAATGAAAAAATGAAATATACCCTTAATACTAAATATTATAGTAGATATAATAACAAATATAATGAAGATACTAGATATTCCTACTATTCATTCATTAATGAAGATAATGGAGTAATCAGCGGTATAAATATCTATTTGGATAATGAAGGCGAACTTAGTAATTATACAAAATTTAACTATGGGGATACAACTAATTACAGTGAAAAAGAATTTAAGATTTCGAAAAATAAAGCACTTCAACTAGTAGATAACAAATATAAAGCTTTCAATATATACGCCAAAAGAGCTAAACTTGTTGAAGAATTACAGCCAAGCGGTGATACTAAGCTAAAATGGATGGTGGTTGTTATGCCTTATATGAGCAGAGAACATAATATATATTTTGTTGATGTAAATACTGGAGAGATTGGTGCTCTACAAAACTATAAGGGAGGGTTAAGAGATGAATAAAGATGAAAGCCTGTGTTCTACCTTTAAAGACTTATATCCTTCCTATATAGATGGAATGGTTGAGGATGAAACAAAAATTTGGATGGATAGGCATATTGAAGAGTGTAGGTCTTGCTCTAAATGGAAAAATAATTACCAGGGAAATATTGAACTTAGCGAATCCAGGCATAGCATTAATGTGGATACTTCAGCATTTGAAGAAGATAAAAAAACAATGAAAAAGGCTAAAATACTTATAGAGCTTGGGCTTTCAGCAGTGATAATGCTCGCTATATGGACATCAATATGGATATTTGCGTGAAATATAGGAGTGTAATTTTATGATGGAGCAAGTAAAGACCCTGGAGGATATTTATAAAAAACATAGGTTAGATATTTATAAATATTTATATTATCAAACAACTAATTGTCATGTCTCAGAAGAACTTTGTCAGGAGGTATTTTTAAAGGCATTTAAATCACTTAATGCTTACGAGGGAAGATCTTCTATAAAAACTTGGTTATACAGTATAGCGCATAATGTATATGTATCCTGGTATAGAAAAGAGATAAAAACCCAGAGTGTTCCCATGCAGGAAAATATAATTAGTTCTTTAGTTGCGGTAGATGGTAATCCTGAGGTTATTGTAGAAAACAAAGAAAATTCTGAAGAAGTAATGAGAATACTATATAAGTTAAAAGAGGAATATAGAACAGTGCTAATACTTTGTGAACTTAATGAACTTTCCTATGAGGAGATAGCTAATACTTTAAATTGGAGTTTATCAAAGGTTAAAATAACTATTTATAGAGCTAGAATTCAGTTCAAAACATTCTTTAAAAAAGAAGGTGAACTACTGTGAAGTGTAGTGTAATTAGAGACTTACTACCTCTTTATGAAGAGAAACTATGTAGGATAGAAACAGTTAAGTTAGTAGAAGAACACCTTGAAAGCTGTTTTGATTGCAAAGTACTTTATGATGATATGGATGAAGACATAGGACTTAGGGAGGCTGTAAAACCAACTGAGCTTATAGATAATAAATGCGAAGATAGTTATAAACTTGATGCAGAACATGAATTTTGGATGAAATATTATGGGAATCTTATACTAAGAGGTGTGGCCATTTTCTTAATCGCATATATACTGATTATTTCAATTGGTATGGTTTTGAAAATATAAGAAACAAATACTCCAAAAGACTTTAAAGGAGTTTTTTGAAGTTCCAAGATCTAATGCAAAATAAATTCTTGATGGCATAAATAAAGTTATTAACAAAACTGTCCACATTATGACCATGAAATTTGGTTTTAGTGTGGATAATTCTTTTCATAATAAAATATTAAGGGAGGAAGGCAAGTTTATTACCTTCCAATATACATTGTATAAAAAAGAATTTATAAGTGAGTATTTAAAAGGGTAGATGAAAAACGAGATTTTATTAATATAGCACCTGTGTATATATTAAGTTTTGGTAATTGAATGTATACTTATAATAGAGATGGATTATATTAAAGCTTATATGAAGATAATAGAAGATAAAACCATGCAAATTATTATGTTTTCCGCAAAAGCAGAGGATATAAGGTTGATGAAATAGCAGGGGGAAGTATTTATGAATAAAAATAAAATAATTATAGTTTTAATTTGCTCGTTGATATGGATTATATTGGCGTATGTAATTAATGAGTACGAATTTATATCATTTGGAATAGAAACCATAAAACAGTATTTACTTTCAGATCGACAGGAGGCAATGTTTATTTTCGTATTACTTTATGTAATTAGATTGTTAGTTCTTTTACCCGGAGCTACACTTATCATTTTAGGTGGAACATTGTTTGGGCCGATTAATGGGTTTTTACTATCAATGATAGGAATGGGTTTAAGCGAAACTTTAATATATATTATAGCAAAAGTATTTTCTAATTCAAAAATGAAAAAATCAATTAAAGTAAGACATCCAGATATAGAGCCATTAATGGAGAAGTATAACTTTAGATTTTTAGCTTTAGGCGTATTGTGTCCAATAGCTCCCTCAGATGTAGTATGTTTTGTGTCAGCTTCGGTAGGGCTAAATTATATAAAATATATATTAACAATAATCATTTCTAATATCCCACTAATAATGCTTTATAGTTATATGGGAATAAGTTATAAAGAGTCGGTATTTAGTATTATAGCACTTTGTTTATCAATAATTTTAATAGCATTTTATTCAATTAGAGCTTGGAATAGTTTAAAGGTAAATTAAAACGTGTACATATTTATGAGGAGATGATAAAAATTGAGTTATCCATTTGACTGTATAACTGAATTAATATTTGTTGAAACCGATACTTACAAATCGGATGTAATTTTAGTTCCTGGGTGTAGACAGCCACAGCTTATGGAAAGGGCTGCAGAATTATTTCACAAGGGATTCGCACCATATATATTACCTACAGGAGGTGCTAGCAATAATAACATATCTGAATATGAGTCAGAATGGGAATATCTTAAAAAGATAGGTATTAAATTAGGAGTGCCAGAGAAAGCAATATTAAAAGAAAATAAAGCAAGGAATACATTTGAAAATGCACAGTTATCGTGGGAGATCTTAAAGGAAAATAAAATACAAGTAAAAAAGGCTATTTTAGTGTGTAAATCATATCATTCGAGAAGAGCGTTACTAACTTACCAAACAGCATTTCCTTTAAGTGTAGAATTCTATGTATCCACAGTTACAGATAGGAGTGGAGTGACAAAAGATAACTGGTTCTTAAATACAGAATATGCATCTCTTATTATGGGAGAAGTAGTTAAAATAGGTAAGTATTTTGAAAATGAAATATCTAATTGGGTTAATATTTAATCAAAATGAATT
>NZ_JAENWL010000234.1 GCF_016650095.1 Clostridium sp.
GATTACTTAATGAAAAATGATTTGACAGAAGGAAATATATTTAAAAAACTCATAGTTCTAGCACTACCTATCATGGGTACATCACTGATACAATCGGCTTATAGTATGATAGATATGATATGGGTTGGTACATTAGGCTCTAGGGCTGTTACTGCAATAGGTGCGGCGGGGTTTTTTACTTGGTTTGCTTTCGCATTTATTATGATTCCTCAAATAGGTGCAGCGGTTGGAGTATCACAATCTGTAGGAAGAAAAGATATAATAGAAACAAAAAGCTATATAAGGCATTCAATACAAATGAATATAGTTTTTGCTATTTTATATGGAGCAACACTTATAATCTTTAGAAAAGAGCTTTTAGGTTTTTTTAATATTAAGGGTGATGATATTGTTAATATGGCATCGAATTATCTTGCTATAGTCTCGTCGGGAATGATATTTTTCTTTTTACCACCTGTACTTACAGCAATATTTAATGGACATGGTGACAGTCGGACACCTTTTAGAATAAATATACTGGGGCTTATTGTTAATATAATACTTGATCCTCTTTTAATATTAGGAGTTGGACCATTTCCTAAAATGGGGGTTCCTGGAGCAGCTGTTGCAACAATATTTGCACAGTTTATTGTGACGATTATATTTATTTATGTCATAAGAAAGGAAACAGATTATTTTTCTGGAATAAATTTTCTACAAAAACCTGATTGGAATTATATGAGAAAGATCGTAAGGTTTGGGCTGCCTGTTGCGGTACAAAGTGGAGTATTTACATTAATCGCAATGATAATAGCTAGGATACTATCACGGTGGGGACCAACTCCAATTGCGGTGCAAAGCGTTGGGTCACAAATCGAATCAATAACATGGATGACAGCTGGAGGTTTTGAAACTGCTTTAAGTGCCTTTGTAGGTCAAAATTTTGGAGCAAAAAAGTGGCATAGAATTTATAAGGGGTATTTTATAGCCTTAGGTATTATTGTAGTTTTTGGAACAATCACATCCTGCCTTCTTATTTTTTTTCCAGGACCTATTTTCTCAATTTTTATTTCGGAGAAAAATGTAATAAAGGATGGCATAGTGTATTTGAGAATACTTGGAGTTTCTCAGATTTTCATGTGCATAGAAATGACAACTTCAGGAGCATTTAATGGTCTTGGAAGAACAATTCCTCCTTCAATAGTAGGAAGCGTACTAAATGCTATGAGAATTCCAGGGGCACTTTTATTGTCAACGTTTTTTGGACTGAATGGTGTATGGTGGAGCATAAGCCTCAGTAGTGTCCTTAAGGGCTTAATACTAGCAAGTTGGTTTATAATATTTCTTACACGTCATCCTGAAGTAAAAAGAAGGAAGCTTACAGAGCCTTGTGAATAGAAAGGCGGAGACTTAAAAAAAGCACTCATAAAACGAGTGCTTTTTTTGGTGCAGATGACAGGAATCGAACCTGCATGCCGTAAAGCGCTAGACCCTGATTCTAGTGCGTCTGCCAATTCCGCCACATCTGCATAAATGATGACCCATACGGGAATCAAATCTCTACAATATTTGCTAATAGGAAAAACCAATGCATTTAGTAGATTAACTACATTATATACCTTTTATCTAATTTGTGTAAAATATCTCTGAATAAATGCGGATATCAAGACTTTCAAGAGAAGTTGGTCTTCCAAACTTTGAAGCTATTTAATAATAATAATAATAATAATAATTAATTGGAACTTAGTGAAGAAAGAATAAACTTTCACTAAGTTCCAATTCTTGTCTGCTAAAATCTTTGCATACCATGGTAGCCATTTTATTGGTTTGTGGGTGTACTTAAAGAAATGATGTCTTTTATCTGTATATTTACTTTATTGAAGCCCCACAGTGTTGAAAAACTTAATTATTTATAAAACAAAATCAATTCTGTTTAAAGAAAGATAACTTTCAACAATTGAATTAAAGTTAACCAGCTGTCTTATATTATAACTAAGCGTTATGCCATCTACAGTCATACTTGGTTCTCCTGTATAGCCATCCACTCCACCAACAGAAATTACTCTTTCAAGCATTTCAATTTCTTTATAATAATTATGTAAATTATTTTTATTTGAAAGCAATGATAACCCTGAGACAATTGCATAAGCGCCCCAGTTAGAAGTGCCTGCTACAATAAGATAGTCACAAGTGCCTTTTGCACATATTTTTTCACCATTTTCAACATACTTCTTTATATCGTTTTCTATATTCCCCATACCTATTTCATTTCCACCATCGCCAACTCCAATTGTAACTATACCAAGTTCTTTTGCCATTAAAAACAAAATATCACAGTCTGCAACATATTTTGTTAATTTTATCCCATTCATATTATAGTATTCATCATCTACCGCTCTTCCTGGGCGCTCAATTGAAATTATATGTGTTGGTTTATATTTATATAATAGTTCAGAGTAAAACTTAGAATCGCCTAGACCGGGAACTACTTCTAGGTTTCCTTTAACGTTCATTGACTTCATGCATGAATCAACTACTTTACTGCAGTTATTATCAGTTACAATAACAACTTTTTTACCCATTTTTTCTAGAGCATTTGCTAAGGATGCTGTTCCTAAAGGTCCATCATTTTCTGCTGCATTTGCATTACTAATGTAAAAACCAGTTAGAAGCATTACTGTTGAGCTATCATACAATTCTTTACATGTAATTGATAAAGTCCCATTTAACAAAACTTTTTCAAGCTTTCTACGTTCAAGAAGAGCACGCATTGTTTTTTCTAATTTATTAAAATAATATTCCATTTATTGTTTCTCCTTAGGATAAGATTTTAGTCCATTACGAAATGCCGAAGCATCTACAAATATGTTTAATTATATCATAAAATTCCAATATTTTTAAACATAACTTAAAATTGGTATGGACTCTGGGAAGGCTTAGGAGGCATTCATCAAACAAAATATTCTGAATTAAGAAATTACCCATCTAATATATTGCAAGGTGGTGATAGGAATGTTATAATTTAGTAGAATATTGTAACATTTTTATTAATTAAAGTTAAAATTTAGAAAAGTTTGAGTTGACGCGTGGAATCTAAGCGATAGGGGGGAAGAAAAAAAGAATTTGCATGGTTAAAAAAACTAACATATAAAATAAGGGGGATAAAAAGATGAAAAGAAATGTTAAAGTGTTAATTGCAGCGGTGTTGGCTATGGGAGTGTTAGCGGGATGTTCAAGTAAGCCTGCAGACCCAGCAGCTACTCCAGATACAAAAAAAGCTGAAAAACAATTCGTTAATATAGGAACAGGGGGAACTGCCGGCACATACTTTCCACTAGGAGGAGCTTTTGCAGAGATATGGAATAGCTCTATTGATGGTATTAATGCAACATCCCAAAGTACTGGGGCTTCCGTTGCGAATATTAACTTATTGAAAGATAAAAAAATTGAAGTGGCTATTGTACAAAATGATGTTGCTTGGTATACAGAACAAGGGAAAGAAATGTTTAAAGACGGTAAGTATGCCGATATAAGAGGCTTGGTTACTCTATATTCTGAACCCCTTCAAATTATCACAACAGACCCAAGCATCAAAACTATAGCGGATTTAAAAGGTAAGCGTATTGCCGTTGGAGCCATTGGTAGTGGTGTTGAAGCTAATGCTAGACAAATCATAGCAGCTGCTGGGCTCGATTTTGAAAAAGATATCCAGGCAAAATTCCTTTCATTTTCTGAAGCATCTGCGGGATTAAAGGATAAACAAGTAGATGTTGCATTCCTTACAGCAGGAATTCCTACGGCTGCGCTTCAAGATCTTGGCGCTCAAAATGATATAACTGTAATACCAGTGGATGGTGCCATTGCAGAAAAATTAATGAAAGATTATAAATTCTTTACAGAATTCACAATACCTGCCAATACTTATAATGGACAAACTGAGGATGTTCAAACGTTAACGGTTAGAGCAATGTTGGTTGTAAACGCTGATTTAGATGAAGATTTAGCTTATAATATGGTAAAAGCTATATATGATAATCAGGATAGAATCGTAGCAGCCCATAACGTAGGTAAAAAGATTACAAAGGAAACAGCTTTAGGTGGAATGTCTGTTACATTACACCCAGGAGCTGCAAAATACTTTAAAGAAGAAGGAATCACAGAATAAGGAGATTAAAATTCAATGACAGAATTTAAGGGTAAGGGCACCTTGGGGAAAAAAATATTTATTGTAATCGTAGTACTTATGGTGTTATTATCAATAAAAATTATTACTCATGGAAAAGTACTGATTGTGGAAGATCTAGAGGGGCAGGCTAAAAATGAATTTTTTCTGCCAGATAAAACTTTTACTTTGGGATATATCCATTCTGTGGAATTAACACCGGCAGAAGAATTATTTAGAGTAGGAAAAGACAATACACTCATGCTTTATGAAACCATTTATGAATCCTTTGGGGTAGGTCTCCCCTTCTTAAAAGAGGAAGGGGAGCTTGAGATAAAGGATGGGAAGCTTATATTGAAAGTACAAAGACCTATGGATTCAATTAAACTAAGAGTATCTCCAATTCCAAAGCACTGGCTTAGTATAGGAGATGAGCGCTACGAACTCATACAACTAATAGATAAGCCTGAGGATTTAGTTGAAATATATGCTGTGGATCGATGGGGTTTTAAAGCTTTTGGGAAATTCTATAAGATATATTAACTGGGTAGTTATTCTTAAACCCCTTTATATCCAAAGGGGTTTAAGAATCCTTTTAATTGTTTATAAAATTTCATATAATGTTTTATTAGGATATATGATTAGAAAGATATAGGGAAAGGGGATAAATATGAGTAAAGATAAACAGTCTGCAGCTGTAGAAGCGAGTTCAAAAGAAGCCAATGATCTTTTGAAAAAATATGATAAGGGATCGAATTTCCGTGAACTTAAAGGTTTTCAAGGTAAAATATTATCCGCCATCTTAATATGTTTTACTCTTTTTCAATTATACACTGCGATTTACGGTGTAATGGATGCTATGATACAAAGGGCAATACATTTGGCCTTTGGACTTAGTTTAGTATATTTATTTTATCCAGCGAGGGAATCGTGGTCAAGGAAAAAAATGCATCCCATAGATTTGGGATTGGCGATTGCAGCAGCAACGACATGTATCTATGTAGTTGTTTTTTATAAAGACTTGGTACTTAGAGCGGGGCGGGTAAACACTCTGGATATGATTGTTGGATCCATAGCCATTTTATTAGTGCTCGAAGCCGCGAGGCGGGTAATTGGATGGCCTATGGTAATTATCGCCCTAGCATTTCTTGCATATGCTCTACTTGGTCGGTATGTTCCGGGACAATTAGCTCATAGGGGGGTTGATATAGAGAATTTGGTTCAACAATTGTTCTTTACAACTGAGGGGATATTTGGAATACCAATAGGGGTTTCATCCACTTTTATTTTTATGTTCTTGTTATTCGGAGCATATCTTGAAAAAACAGGAATGGGTGAATTTTTCATAGATTCAGCCAATGCTCTTGCAGGTGCTGCACCAGGTGGGCCAGCAAAGGTTGCTGTACTTTCTAGTGCATGCATGGGTACACTTACAGGAAGCTCAGTTGCAAATGTTGTTGGAACAGGAAGTTTTACAATCCCAATGATGAAGAAATTAGGATACAAACCTGAATTTGCTGGAGCGGTTGAAGCTACTGCGTCTACAGGTGGACAATTGATGCCTCCTATTATGGGAGCAGCAGCATTTCTGATGGCGGAATTCACTAATACCCCTTATATAACGGTTATTGCTGCAGCTACTATTCCAGCTTTATTGTATTATTTTGGAGTTTGGTCTGGTGTTCACTTTGAGGCAAAGAAACTGGGGCTTAAGGGAATGACTAAGGCAGAACTTCCTAAATTCAGTCATGTTATGAAGACAAGGGGTCACCTTATAATTCCAATTATTACTGTTATGTATTTATTAGTGGCAGGATATACACCTCTTAGAGCTGCATTAGGTGCAATCCTTACGGCTATTGTTGTAGCTGGAATAAAGAAAGATACAA
>NZ_JAENWL010000005.1 GCF_016650095.1 Clostridium sp.
CTCATTTAACCAAGATAATATATTACGAGTTTCAATTAGGGACACGAAATGGTCTCTTGAAGATGATTATAAAAGATGATTTCTGCATTGTAATTTACTCCCCTTAATGTAAATAGATTAAGTAATAAAAATCTGTTACTAGAAAGGGGAGCATTTTTGTTGGAGTATAAAATTATTTAAAAATGATATCTTTAGTTATAATACCCACACTTGATGCCTTTATATGTGGATTTGACTTTAAACTCTGAAGTTCTTCAGGGCTACCATTAATAACTACACCTATGATATCTAATTTATTTACATCTAATTGATCCTTTGCCTTAAGGGTTGAATAGATATTACTAAATTTATTTTTATAATAAGTATCTTTAAAATCAAACTGGAGATTATCTAAAAATTTATTGTAATTGTCTGTTGCATCACTAGTTGAATCAAATGCAAACCTGCTAGATACCTTTAATCCAATAAAATTGAATTCCGGAATAAATGCGGCTTTTCCATCATATTCTGAGGCTTCTTTTTTATATTTTTTCATTTCCTCATCCGTATAACCATCGATTAATAGCTCTGATATTTGGACTTTCGGTAAAACACTTGAAATATCACTAACTTTATATTTCTTATCTAAAGATATCGTCATCTCAAGTAGTGAATCAGAACTTACTTTATTAAGTAGGGCTATATCGTTTTTATACTCCTTGTACTTAATAGCTGGGTGAAAGGCCATCATTCTTAAGTTACCTGAACTATTAAAATTAACTGGCCACTCACCGGCTTTATGCCCACCTGAATTACTTGAAGTCATGATAGACTGATTAAAGGCTTTAATATCAAATAAAGCATAATGGCTATTTCTATCATATAGCTCTATAGATTTCCAGCTTCCAATTCTTTTAGAGACAGTATATTGACCACTTGCACCAAGAAAACCGATAGTATCATTTGCCTTACTAATATAAGTATTGGGTTCTGTAATTTCAAGCACTTTTTCCACCTGCGCATAATATTCAGTTCGTATTTTATTAGTAACTCTAAAATTAACCTTGATAAACATCGCATATAAGGGTATCACCACTAGAATTACTATCACAATTGTTCTAATGGTGCTCTTAAGTTTCGACTTTTTATATGCTTTTTTTAGTTTTTTATCATCAAGTAAAAAATCCATGTTTTCCATGTTATCGTCTTTCATAAATCTCATTCCACCTTTCCTTGAATTCGTCTCTAGCCCTATAAAGATAAGTTCTAACTGTATTTTCAGGCATGCCAAGTAGTATAGAAATTTGTTTATAGCTTAAATCCGCCTGGTATTTCATAACAAGTAAAGTCTTATATTGCTGTTTTAAACGCTCTAATACTTGTTTAACATATATACCTTTTTCATCTGTTAGTACCGTGGTTTCAACGTCATTCTCACTAAAGAAATTATTGCAATACTCCTCCGTGTCTAAAGAAAAGCTTAATCTATTATTTCTTTTTTTAAAGGTTCTGAAAATATTAATGGCTACAGTAAATAGCCAAGAACGAAGTTTTTCTACTTTTACACCATCCATGTGTTCCATAGCCCTAGTAAATGACTCTTGTACAATATCCTCTGATTCGTACTTTGAGCATCCAAGCTTTATGAGATATTTATAAATAATGCTAGCTTGGCTTATATATAATTGCATAATAATATCGTAATTCATTTCAACCTCCCCCACTAAAGCCACTCATACATAAGACTATCAGAATATGGAAATGTATACAAACTTATATAATTTTTTTCACAAAGGCAATAAGTTTTATATAGCGTATGTTAAAAAAAACCACATCTTAATTGATATGGGTTTACTACTTGTGTCGTCCATTACGAAAGAGGCAAACTTATGAACAGTTTTAATTTAAGTAAATTTAAACATATTTGCCATAACTGTAATAATAAATACTGCTATATAGCTGATGAAATAAGCTCTTTTTTTTTAGAGGACGCTAACAAAAGTATATATTGCGTAGAATGCATTTGAACAAGCCTTAGCAATTCTTAATTTATTTTATTTTCAGATGCGTAAATAAAAATGCATGTTTGAGCTAAAGCGAGTTTGCATTTTTTAGCAACTGATAATAAAATAAATTTTAGAATTCCTTATCGACGTGAAAGCATTCCAGCAATATATACTTTTAGTTATAGCATCCTCTATGAAAAAAGCTATTTAATCACAATAATAGATACTATAAGAGATACTTTATTCCTTATTTTCCTTCCATATTAAAAAGCCTATGAGAAACACGGAGGCATCTTTAAATTCCCTAATATCAAAATTTGTTTCTTTCTTAATCTTATCCAATCTATAAATTAGAGTATTCCTATGAACATATAGTTTCCTTGCAGCATCACTGATATTAAGACCACATTTTACAAATTGCTCAATAGTTACTATCATTTCACTATCGAGAGAATCGAATTTGTCTTTTAACATGTATAATAGTTCCTGCTTAATTTTATTATCTACATTGTATACAATTTTCTCGAATAACATCTTATTATAATTAAATATATGATCTTTCATATCAAATTTTTTCCCAAGCTCCATGCACTGCACAGCATCATTATAAGCTTTCTTAAGTCCTTTTATATCATAGGTTCTATCTGCATAACTTATATAACACTTACAATATAAATCTGATGATATAGATTCCTTTATACTTTCTGTATGTTCTTCTATTTCAACAAAGTCCCCAATTACAATAATACTATCATTATAAATTAAGCTTACAACTGGCTCATTGTCATATATTTGTTTTATGATGTTAAGAGATTCATACTTACTTCCATCTACACTTATCAATAAGATATAACATCCATTTTTAAGAAAAGGTAAATTCAAATTAATATTATCAATAGAAATCTCTCTATTTTGTAAAATATCAAGAACCGCTTGCTCTTTAGTTAAAAAATGCTGGGTGTATTTATTTTCGATAATATATCCAAGTAAGGATGTACAATTTTCATACTGCTTTTCCAAACTTATTATGCCTTTAACACGCCCAAGCATAATAGTGAAGTTAGTAATATGTGAATTTTCAATATCTAAGTCGCTAATATATAATGCAATACCATCTTCTGTAACTACATTAAATGGTATGTTTGAAGAATGACTTAAATCCTTCAAGAATTCAGTAAAATTGTACATACTCAATTTCCCCCTATATTATTGTGTTTTCAGTTTCTTTATCGAACATATGAATTTTATCTGTATCTAGTGCAATTTTAATTTTATCTCCAACTCTAGCAATAGACGACCCATTAACTCTAGCTACAATATTTGTATTTCCCTTTGTCATATAAATATTAGTCTCCGCACCCATAAGCTCCGCAACCTCAACTTGAGCTTCTATTATTGAATTTTTATTTTTTTCAAGAAAGTCAATACCATCATCAATATCTTCTGGTCTAATACCCATTACAACAGTTTTACCTATATAAGATTTTTCTCTTGCAATTTCAGCTTTATCCTTTGGTAATATTATAGTTTCATTATCAAATGAAAGCATGACTTCACCATTTTTCTCGAGTACCACAGCTTCCATAAAATTCATTTGAGGACTTCCTATAAATCCAGCAACAAACATATTAACTGGGTGCTCATATATGTTATGAGGAGTATCCACTTGTTGCGCGAGTCCATCTTTCATTACAACTATTCTTGTTCCCATAGTCATAGCTTCTGTCTGATCGTGAGTTACATATATAAAAGTTGTTTGAAGTTTATGATGCAGTTTTGCTATTTCTGTTCTCATTTGAACCCTTAGTTTAGCATCCAAATTTGATAAAGGCTCGTCCTTTAAAAATACCTTTGGATTTCTTACTATAGCTCTTCCAAGTGCAACTCTTTGTCTTTGTCCACCTGATAGTGCCTTTGGCTTTCTATCTAGCAAATGCTCTATATCAAGTACTTTAGCTACATCCGTAACCTTTTGTTTTATTTGATCTTTTGGCATCTTTCTTAGTTTTAATCCAAATGCCATGTTATCATATACAGTCATATGAGGATACAATGCGTAGTTCTGAAAAACCATAGCTATATCCCTATCCTTAGGTGCCATATCGTTTACTAGTTTATCTCCAATATATATTTCACCTTTTGATATTTCTTCAAGACCTGCTATCATTCTTAAAGTTGTTGATTTACCGCACCCTGAAGGGCCTACAAAAACTATAAATTCTTTGTCTTCTATCTCAAGATTAAAATCCTTAACAGCTGTTACATTTCCAGGGTAAACCTTGAATAAGTGTCTTAATGATAAATTTGACATAATATATTCCTCCTACATGTACATTTTGAATTATCTTTAATATACTTATATTGTAATCCTTTAAATCATATTTATCTATTCGCAAAACCCCCAAAAGTCGTAAAGCTAATTTGTAGAAAGACACAAATGTTCTGTTTTAAAACTTAAATATTATTTTTTCCAGTTATATAAATTTTTTACCTTGATATAAATCTAATTCCTTTAATTTATTATCTATACCATTTAACACTTCCCATTTTTTTAAACTCCACATAGGACCTATTAGTAAATCCCTTGGCGCATCACCCGTTAATCTATGAATAACCATATTAGGTGGAAGCATCGTAATTGCTGTGCAAATAATATCTATATAATCATCTTGCTCTAAAAACACAAGCTTTCCTTTTTTATATAGCTCCACCATTGGTGTATTTTCCATAAGATGAAGCAAATGCATTTTTATGCCCTTTATATTACTATGCGCTACATAGTCTATTGTTTTTAACATGTCCTCCTTATTTTCTCCAGGAAGTCCAAAAATAGTATGCACAACCACCTCTATATTTCTTTTATTAAGATTTTTCAGTGCTTCTTCAAATCTCAATAACTTATATCCTCTATTAATAATATTTGCACTCTCATCATTAGATGTTTGAAGCCCTAGTTCTACCCAAGTGAATACTCTATTAGAGTATTCCTCTATAAGGTCTAATACTGCATCATCTAAACAATCAGGCCTTGTAGCTATAGCAAGTCCAACTACGCCCTCCTGTGATATCGCCTCTTCATATTTATCCCTTAATATTTCTATTGACGCATAAGTATTAGTGTAAGCCTGAAAATAAGCAATATATTTTCCTGTTTTCCACTTTTTACTCATCATTTCTTTTATATCTTCAAATTGCCTTGTAATAGAAAATTTCCTATTACCAGCAAAATCTCCAGAACCCCTTTCACTACAAAATAGACATCCAGAACTGTTAATAGTTCCATCTCTATTCGGACAAGAAAATCCAGCGTCTAAAGCAATCTTAAAAACCTTATCACTGAACTTGCCTCTTAAAAAATAATTTAAACTGTGATATCTTTTATCATTCCATGTTTTCTGCACTATTCTCTCATCCTTTCTTTCTGTAAGGGACATTCAATAAAAAAACTAGCCCCATGGACTAGTTTTTTTATTAAAGATGTAAGCCCTCTGTTAATTATACCTTATAGTCTCTTCAAGAGTGAACTAATTATAATTTATCTACAGTAAAACTCTTTAAATCCAATTTCCATTTACCAATAATATCTGTTTCTGAATTATTAACATTTGATTTGGGTATTACTTCATAATTCATAGTATTCTCACCAAAAGAAGAAAATACTATTTGAACTTTTTCCATTGGATAATCTTTTTCAAAATTAACGGGAATCATTTCCCCATTTTTTACTATATAAACCCTAATATATTTGCCCATGTTTTCCTTAATATATTGTACAAGTAGAAATTTTTCATCTAAAGAGAAAGTCATAAACTCCACTTTGGAGTCTAGTAATAAATCTATTTGGATTAGGTCCTTTCCAATTGGCTTCTCCTTAGCCATTTCACCAGAACCGCCAGAACCTCCACTTGATGAAGATTGATTAGATGTACCTCCAGTATCTCCCTGAACTGCTAGAGCCTCATCAATATTTACAACACTAATAAAAGAATTTTTGTTATAGGTACTAACTGCAATCTTTTCTCCTTGATAGCTGAAATTTATTGAACTAAATTCTTTTAGTGGTACCACTACTTTATACAACTGCGCACCGTCGTCTTTTGAATATACATATTTAGGAAGACCCGATTTATCAATAATTAAGTTGGTCTTTACATCCTTTTTGTCTCGATATCTAATACCTATTCCTTCAACAAAGGCTTCCTTTTGTGGCGTACTATTAACTTCGCTTATTTTATATTCGGCCCCATCTTTAACAACTTTAATGGAGTATTCATCAAGACAAGACTGCGAGCTAATCATTGATGTTCTTGTAACTCTAACCTTGAAAATCCCACTTCTACCAACTTCATTACTTTCTGTAACTTTATAACCTTTTATCTTCATATCACTAATTGGCATATCAGAAACTTTCATAAGCAATTCCTTAGTATATAATTTTTTACTATTTTCATAATTTTCCTTCGATATAAAATTCATATAGCTCTCAACTACATTAGCTGCCATTTTAATTTCAAAAGCATTAACTTTTGGTTTTTCTTCTTCTTCTTCTTCTTTTTTTGAACATCCTATTAAAAACAAAATACATAATACTATTAATAAATAATTTATAATTTTTTTCAATATTTTCACTCCCTCTTAATATTAATTAAATAATGGAAATTATAATTACTTCTACACTTAAGATTCGAAAATTTAAATTCATTTTGATAATTATAGTTTCCCTATAAATAATTTTTTAATTTATAAAATCATTAATTAATATTAAAATTATTATTTAATCTTAAAACAATACACATATATTTATGAATACAAGCATCTAATTTAATATACCCTTAATTTAATAATTTTATGGAGGAGATACTTTGAAAAAAATAATTGGCCCAATATTTCAGACTGCAGCTGTGTTTGTCGGTACCATAGTCGGTGCTGGTCTTGCTTCCGGCCAGGAAATAACTCAATTTTTTAGCACTTATGGATATATGAGCTTCTTTGGAATCCTTATATGCGGATTAATCTATATTGTAATCAGTTCAATTATCATTTCTATTAGTGTAAAACATAAGTTAAGTTCTTATACAGAGCTTATAACTCTTGTAAGTCCAGGTTTTTTCGGCGTAATCACAGATATTTTTACAAGTTTTTTCTTAATTAGTGGCGCAGCCATAATTCTAGCTGGAAGTGGCGCACTTCTTCATCAATATTTTGGCGTTTCAAAATGGATAGGAATCTTACTTATGTCTATTATTTCTTTGTATACACTTCTTAAGGGTACCAAAGGATTAATAACCATAAACTCCTTTATTGTCCCATGTCTTACTACAATTATTATAACTATATTCGTTTTATACCTGATGTTTTACAAAGATATGGTAAGTGCGTCCTATATAAAACAAATTCCCTCTTATAAAAATAATATTCTACCCGCTCAATGGTTTATTTCAGCCTTACTCTATGCTGGTTTTAATATGCTCTGCTGTAGTGGTGTGTTAGTCCCACTAAGTTCCGAAATAAAACGTAAACGCATCCTGATTCCAGGGGTTATACTCGGAGCATTAGTTCTAACCATATTATGCTATTTGGTAAATATAATGCTGCTACTTAACATACCTCAAATTTTCAAGTACGAAATTCCCCTTATGTACATAACACACCGTTTTGGTACGTTACTTCAAATTCTTCTACTTTGTGTAATTTGGTGTGAAATGTTTTCAACCGAAGTTTCTGATATATATAGTGTCGGAAAAACTCTGGAGAAAAAGTTTAATATTCCTTATAAAAGAGCTGTGTTATTAATACTTGTTATAGCTTTGCCTATTTCTCAAATCGGCTTTAGAAATTTAATCAAAATCCTTTATCCTGGGTTCGGTGCAATAAGTCTTATTTTCTTGATTCAGTGTATTATATACTATAGAAAAACTTCTAAAAATCAGAATTGACATTATATATATCCAACTGTACAATTTTTATATACTAAGGATTAAATTTACAAAACAAGGAGATAAAGATGATTAATAATGGTACAACTGAATTTAATGATTCATTTTCTTTAAAAATGCTACAAAAATGCAATTTATGTCCCAGGAAATGTTATGTAAATAGATTAGCTGGCGAATTAGGCTTTTGCAGAGCATCTAAAGATGTAAAAATAGCTAAAGTCAGCATGCACACTTGGGAGGAACCCTGTATCTCAGGTATACTAGGCTCTGGCACTATATTTTTTTCCAATTGCAATATAAAATGTGTATTTTGTCAAAATTATAAAATAAGCCATGACGGTAATGGCAAAATAGTATCTATAAACCGCCTTAGTGAAATATTTTTAGAGCAGCAGGAAAGAGGAGCTAATAATATAAATTTAGTTACACCTACTCACTATGTTCCCCAAATAATAGATGCTTTAATACTTGCCAAAAGTAAAGGACTTAATATTCCTGTTCTCTATAATTCAAATGGATATGAAAATATAGATACCATTAAAGCTCTTCGAGGCTTTATTGATGTTTATTTACCAGACTTAAAATATTATAAAGATAAATATGCACTTAAATATTCAAAAGCTCCTAATTACTTCACTTCTGCTAGCGAAGTTATTACCGAAATGGTTTCCCAAGTAGGAGAAGTTAAATTCGATGCTGATGGTATAATTCAAAAGGGAGTCATAATTAGGCATCTAATGCTACCCGGCTTATTATTTGACTCTAAAAAAGTAGTAGATTTTATTTATACTACATTTAATAATTCAGTATATATTAGCTTAATGAATCAATATACTCCGATGCAAGTGGCCGTTAATTATCCTGAAATAAGCAAACCTTTAAACCCTGATCATTACGATGCTTTAATTAATTACTGTTTAAAGCTAGGTATCACCAATTGCTTTATTCAAGAAAATGGGACTTCCTCTAAGGTTTTCGTACCTGACTTTGATCTAAGCGGAGTATAAATATGCAAATTAATAATTCTATAGCAATAAAAAATTCCTATGAATTAATCGTAGGAATTTTTTAAGATATAATCATTCTATATAAGTAGCGTTTTGATCTTTATCAAAATTTAGATTTTTAAAAGAAAAATGTAGTACAAAAGCAAATATTATGCCCGCAACCACATCAGCAAAATAATGTTGTTTTATAAACATGGTAGATAAAATTATGAAAGTAGCAACAATAACACAAATCACTTTAGTCAATTTATAAACCTTTTCTGATTCATAAATATACAAAGTTATTACCGCAGAATTTAAAACATGAATACTGGGAAAACAATTATAGGGATTATCAGCCGCATATAAATTCAAAACCAAATTGCTAAAGAAATCAGTTCCTGTTATCATGGGCCTTGGAACATATGTTGGATAAAAATAATATATTATATAACATATTATCATGCCTACATTTACACTTATAAGTAGTTTAAAATACCTTTTTTTATCTAATACACATAAAATAGCAGAAAAAACTGCAATAAATATGTACCAAGATACATAAGGCAATATAAAATATTTATTAAAAGGTATGAATTTGTCCACAAATGTAAATACAGAGTTAGAATTCCCTCTATATTGATTTAACATTGGATAGGTCATACTTATTAATGGGATACTTAATCCTAGTATTCCGCGAAGAATAATATCCTTCCATTCGTATGTCACGACCTTCTTTTGTAATTGTTCCATTTTACTCCCTCCCAAGATTCCTTAATAAAATCTATATATTATATCTTATATTTTTTCAGTTCTTCTCTAAAGGAGCTCGTTATCTTTTTAAATTCGTATATACTATCAATAAATTTCTTTATTTCATTAGTATAACTTCCAACACTTGCACTTACCTCTTCTGAAGATGCAGAATTTTCTTCCGCAATCGCAGCTAGAGACTCTATTGTTTCATATATGTTTGCAATGGATTTTGCCTCTCTATCCAAATCATTTATAGTATTTATCATTGACGTAGAAACTGTTCTAACAGACATTGTAGCTTCGTAACTTATATCTCTTACTTCTTCTAGACCTTTAGTTTCATTTTGCAGAATATCATACTGGTCACCAATTTTATCAACAAGTGTATTTATGTCCTTAACAAATTCGATTAAATTGTTATTAATTTCTTCTGCGGCACCCTTTGACTGTTCTGCCAGCTTTCTGACCTCATCAGCAACTACAGCAAATCCCCTTCCTTGCTCACCTGCACGGGCAGCCTCTATGGATGCGTTTAAGGCAAGTAGATTTGTTTGCTCCGAGATTTGTGAAACAATTGATACTATATTTGTGATGTCACGCGCCTTTGTTTCTAAGCTAATACCGTTATCCTTTACTTCTTGAAATTTCTCTAAAGTTCCAAGTATATTTTTACTTGTACTATCAACACTCTCATAACTATTATTGATCTTTTCTATAGCTTTTTCTAATTCATCCTTATTATCATTTTCATTTTTAACAATATCCTTAAGAGATCTAATGTTATCATTTAAAATTAAAACAGCATTTTCAGTATTCTCAGCTTGACTAACCGAGCAACTAGCCATTTGCTCAACGACCCCTGATATGTCTTCAGAAGTATTGTTCATTGTATGAGAAATTACATTAATATTTTCAGCAAAAGTATCCATCTCATCAGTTACGCCTTTAAATCCAACAAAGTCTGCTCTAAATACTTTTTTATATTCTTTAATTTTTTTGTATATCGCTTCGTACTCATCTCCTGTAACTATGTCTCCATCTTCAACATAATTATTACTGTTAATTTGGTCTATAGTTTGTGAAATTAGTGCCATAGGTCTTCCCATTATAAAAGCCACAATGAATGATGCAGCTCCAGAAAGCACCGCAATTCCTAATGCTTTTATAATATCATCTGTTCCTATTATTGCAATCGATCCAAGTAAAGATATAATAAAAGTAAATACTCCTACCTTTGCAGGTATATTCTTAATAAAACCTAAAGATAGCATTTTATTAATTTTATATGTTTTTTTATAATAAATGTCCTTCTCAAATGTAAGTTTTAAACTGAGACTATCTGAAGTTTTCTCTATTTGCTGAATTTGGATTTTCTCATTAAAATACTCACAAGTCCCATCTAAAAGCCCTAGAAAATAATCAAACATTGCTCTCTTAGAATTATAAGTAAACACAGCCTCGCGACTAGAAATAGGCTTTATACCTACTAGCGGTGGTTTGGCTCCTTCAAACTTCTTTGTCATTACAACGTGTATATCAAATAGCGATTTTAAAAATGAATATACATTTTCAGTCTCAAAAATGCTGGAAAGTCTCTATGAAAAGCTGTTAAATTATCTTTTCCTATACTTCTCCACAATTTTTCAATGGATATGTTTTGTGTCTTTGATATGTTGACTATTACATTTTTAACTTGTCCATCATCCACATTCTCGATGGGTGAAAATATTTTACGAGAACTCCATCCCACCGATTCCATCGCATCACTAACTACATTATCACCATAAAGCTTTCTACAAGTTTTCATCCAAGTAGCTACTACCGTTCCTTTCATAATATTAATTCCCCCCATTTTTTCTATTGTTTTCTAAATTACACCTTCGAATCCGAATTACACCTTAAATTCTACTCTATCTAGTTTTGCAATTACTTTAATGTCATTATGACCCACTGTATCAGTTCTTAATGAAATTCTATTGCTAATTAATAATACTTTGTTACTATCCAATTTTTTTATTTGTCTTAAAACTCTTTCTCCATTGTAATCCACTAGCGAAATCGCATTATTTTCTATTTCATGTGTCAAATGAGCAAATGCAATATCTCCACTACAAATTCTAAACCCAAGCATATCATCATTCTCTATTTCTATATATAATACTTTATCTTGAGCATATCCTTCTACTTTATTTGATATTATAGGCATTTGTTTTATACCTATAGCTTTAGCTAAATCATATTTATAAATAGAAACATCTTTTAAAACTGAGCCAAAAGCATCATTCCAAACCTCGTTTACTTTTAATGAGCTAGGTCTTTCAAGTTTTGGATTTCTTTCTTCTACATTTTCAGCAGCTTGAAATGATACAGATGTATCTTCAATTTCTTCCCCTAATATTTTAGAGATCTTCTCTAAAAACTTCTCATCTATAATCTTTTTGCCCATCTCAACTTCATTAATAAAGCCTTCAGAAACTCCAATTTTTTTACCTAATTGTTTTTGACTTATTGCTTTTGATTCTCTTACTTGTTTAATCCTATCTCCTACTCTGCTCATAATTCTCCACCCTTCCAATTGAATAATTACTTCTAAAATATTCTTAAAGCTTTAACTATATTTTAACACTATTTCCAGTCTATATAAAAACCTTTTATTTGTGATTTTGTAATAACTATAATATAAAATATAAATCTCCTGCTTTATTGCAGAAGATTTATATTTTATTTGCCCTATTCCGTTTTTCTATAAGCTTCTCGCTCAGAAATTAGATGTTGCAGGAGATACCTAACCGTCCAATTTATAGATGTTGGCGTAACTGCAGCTAATATAGTATCACTGCTTTTAATCCCTCTTATACTATCAATTAGATCATATAGCTGCTTATCCTTATAATTATTAAATAAAAGTAATTTTTCCTGGGGTAATTCAATGTTACTTTCTTTAACTTCTATGTTGCTCAATATTTCTTTAATTGTAACATTTCCCATGTTTTTGCTAATTGTTTTGCAAGGTTGTATATTTTGTCTTGATAGTAAACTATTAAGTTTTTTTTCTTCTTCCTCAGTTAGTCCATATGTAAGGATCAGCTTTTCATTAATAAGCTCCATACTATCTTCCCCCTTATATACAATTTAACGTTTTTCAGAATTTAATTATTACTTTTATTACATTTTTTCTGGTTCACCGTACTCAATACCAAAACAATCAACCGTCATACTTTTTATCTTTTGCTCCTGCTTTGGTTTATCTCTAAAATCTCTATCTACTTTAGCCATATCTAAAGCATGTTCCATGCCCTCAGTTACTTTTCCAAAGCCTGCATAGCTTCCATCTAAATGAGGAGAATCAGCTACCATAAGAAAGAACTGACTTCCTGCTGAATTTGAATCATTAGATCTAGCCATTGATAAAACGCCCGTTGAATGCTTTAAATCGTTTTTAAATTTATTAGAAGAAAACTCTCCCTTTATTGAATATCCAGGTCCACCTACGCCTGTTCCTTCAGGACATCCACCTTGAATCATAAATCCTGGAATTACTCTATGAAAAACAATTCCATTATAAAAGCCTTTGTTTATAAGACTAATAAAATTTTTCACTGTGTTAGGCGCCACATCTGGATACAATTCCGCCTTTATAACTTTTCCATTTTCCATATTAATCGTTACTATTGGATTCATATATTTATCTCTCCTTTTATTATATATTCATTATAAATTATATCACATTTTATATTATTTACTAATTTTTATAAATAAATCATATCTAAAAAAATAACTAGTCTTACTCTAGTTATTTTTTTAGATACTATAGTTTGTAACAAACTAAATAACTTGCTGCCCTAGGCTTATTTTCAAAATCATTTTTTCTTGAGGTTCGTCCAATCTTATATGAATATTTCCACCTGGAAGTATTATTAAAAAATGTTCCTCTAGCATGTCTACTTCTCGATTTTTATCAATATTAACCATATCTATTTCTAAGTTCTCATCAATCTCTTCTTTATCATATTCATAACCAACATTTAAACCACCAAATATACTTATATCTTTTAAGTGTTTATCCTCACTTGCAATAATTAAATGTGCAATATTTTTATTTTCTTCGAATTTACATACTAAATGATTTATCACACATAAATAATTGCTTTGCACTGGATTATTGATTATTATACAATTTATTTTTTTTGTTTCTTCAATTTTCATGCTAAATATATCATGACCTACGTGATGTTCATTATTATTTTTAAATTTAAATACTCTCATTTCATCACCTTATTTCTGTTGTTTTTAATACCTAATCTAGTTTATTCACCTAGTCATGATATTGCTATAATTAATTTAAAATTAGTTATACAAACTTTGTTATTTTATCGTTTTAAATGTAAATACCTATAAAATAAACAAAACAGTCTGAAACTACTAAACTAGTTTCAGACTGTTTTTACATGTGGCTATAATTAAGGTTAAAATATGTTTATGTTTTTAATAATTTGTAACTTAAATCTATTAAATTATTATTAATAGAAGAACTGCTACTTATAGCAGGGCTACCACAAGTAGCAGAATTATATATAGTTACAATTCCCTTTGTTTTCTTTGAATTTAATAGGTTATTGTCAATAAGCTGCCTTTTAAGTTGATTAACTGTACCTACACTTCCATCAATTATAATAGTTTTTTCCCCAACGATTTTAACTAATTCGTTTTTTATAAATGGATAGTGAGTGCATCCAAGAACTATAGATGCTACTTCTAAATGCATAAACTCCTTAAGCTTTCCTTTTAGGTATCTTTCGATTTGCTCTCCCTCTATAATTCCATGTTCTATGAGTTCAACGAGCCCCGGACAAGGAAGAGATATTATATCCACCTCTTTATTGTACTTCTCCATTAAATTACTAAACTTCTTTTCAGCGAGTGTCATCGGAGTAGCCATAATAATTATACTTTTGCCTCTACTGATTTTTACAGCAGGCTTTAGTGCAGGCTCTATACCAATTATAGATATGTCTGTATATTTTTCTCGAAGCGCATCTATAGCTGCACTAGTAGCGGTATTGCAAGCAATTACTACTACTTTTGCCCCTTTATCCAAAAGAAAATCTACTGCTTTAAAAGTTAATTCCCTAACTTCATTTACATTTTTAGTTCCATAGGGCGCATTTCTCGAATCTCCGAAGTACACAAAATCTTCATTAGGCAGAACTTTTAAAGATTCCTTTAGCACACTTATTCCACCCACTCCTGAGTCAAAAAATCCTATTGGTTTTTCTTTATTATTCATATAATCACCACCATATTAAAATTAACACGCCTACATATAATTCATAAGAAGAAAGGCATATATTGAAACAGTATTGTTTTCTAGTCACATATATACATTACATTAAATAATATATTAATAAGTCTATCCATTTAATTTAAATTATAACATAAAAGGAGGAAATGTTATGCCCTCAGCACCTAATTTATACAAAATTAAAGATTCAATAAATAATGGTTTAGAAGTTATATCAACCAAATCCGAAAGTTTTATTGGATTATCCAAACTTAAATATAAAATTCATTCGCAGGAAAATAGTATGGAAGATCTTTATCGTGATTTAGGAAAGGAATTGTACTCAATTTTCAAAACAACTAATTATATTGATGACTCACTATTAGATTATTGCACTGCTTTAAAGAAAATAGAAACCCGCATAAAAGATCTTGAAAAACAACTAAATAAAATTAATAAAAAATAAAAGATATAGACTTTATGCTATCCCACAATATAAAAAATAGTGATACAATTATCACTATTTTTTATTTTTATATTTATATAATTACGTCTTTATCTTCATCATGTAATTTATTAAGACGCTTAATTTCTACAAAAATGAATATAGCTGTTATAATTGAAGCCAATGCATCTGAGGTAGGTGCTGACATCCACACACCATCTAAGCCTAAGTCAAAGACCCTTGGCAGAATAAACAGTAATGGTATAAGGAGTATTACTTGTCTACTTAGCCCTAAAAATATTGATATTTTAGCTTTACCTATAGCTTGAAAGTAGTTCGAACAAACTATTTGAAATCCTATTATAGGTAACATAAATAGATATATTCTAATACCATGGCTTCCTATTGCTATTAGTTCTGGGTCCTTATTAAATAAACTTATAATTTGTTTCGGAAATAACTGTATGATTATAAATCCAGTTGTGGTAATAGCTGTAGCTGCGAGTATTGCGAGTTTTAGAGCACGCTTTACACGTTCGTATTTTTGGGCTCCATAATTGTATCCAATGATTGGTTGACAACCTTGGTTTATTCCAAAGGTAGGCATTAACACCAGCATCACCACACTCATAATAACTCCCATGGCTCCCAGTGCCAAGTCTCCACCATATTTAAGTAAACTTTTATTTGAAATAATAGTTACTATACTTGCAGCAATCTGCATGGAAAATGGTGACATACCTATAGCAAAAATACTTTCTATAACTTTAACATCTAGCTTTAAATTTTTATAACGTATTTTCAGCACACTATTCCCACCAAAGAAATACGATAATACCCATACCATACTTATAGCCTGAGAAATAATAGTGGCAATAGCCGCTCCCCTAGTTCCCATATGAAAAACAAAAATAAAAATTGGATCTAAAATTGTATTTAATATTCCGCCAATTAACATGGTAAACATGGCTATTCGTGGATTTCCTTCTGAGCGTATAGTGTTATTCATTCCAAAACCTACGTTTTGAAATATTGAGCCTATAAGTATTATAGTCATGTACTCCTTGGCATATGGCAATGTATCTTCGCTCGCTCCAATTTTTAGTAACATGGGTTCTAAAAATATAAGTCCTAAAATAGTTACTATAATTGAAATTATAATAATGAGAGTAAATGCATTACCTAAAATATGTTCTGCTTCTTCTTTATTTTGTTGTCCAAGCTTTATAGATATAAGCGCTGCGCTTCCAATTCCTACTAGCATCGCAAATGCCATAATCATAATTGCAATAGGAAATGTAGCTGCCACTCCTGATAGTGCAAGTTTGCCTATGCCTTGTCCTATGAATATTTTATCAACAACGTTATATAACCCATTGACGAGCATTCCTATAATGGCTGGAACAGAGAACTTTATAAGTAGCTTACCTATATTTTCTTCCCCTAATTGCTTTGACCTATCCAAATAATCGACTCCTTGATTTGATACAAAATAACCAACACTATATTGAATCCTATGTTGGTTATTTTATATCTTATTTATTTATTAATTCATTTAACTTTTCTTCTATGTATTCGTTAAGCTCTTTCTCGCCTATAAAAATTTTATCCTCTACAAAATCAGGTTTTACTCTAAAGAAATTAATTACTAATTTATTTCCAATAATTATATACTCATCTGAATGCAGAGGCGCGAATAGGACCTCTATTTCATCATGTTTATTAGTACCTGCAACCTCTGCAAGCTTCCCTACCAAGTTACTTAAGTTAAGTTTTTTTAAAGGTTGAACCATTGCGTTTGTATATTCAAAATCTTCCATCATCCACATATTGTTGTTCCAGAATTTTAGCTCCTTCTTATTCCCAACAAAAGGTTCTCTATTCTTTATTGCACTTAAGGCTCTTCTCACTGATTCGCCATTAAATTCTTCATCATAAGCACATGATAAAGCCTGCATATCAGCTACATCATAAAAAAATTTTTCAGCTATATTTTCTTTTTCACTGGCAGCCTGCCAAAAATAAAGCATTGCTTCTACCGCTTCTAAATTTACTTTGATCCTTTGTAACATTTTATTACTCCCTTCAATATCACGTCAGTTAATCCCCACTCCTAATGGTATAATCACCACTCTTGGTTGTGTAATAACAACTTTGTTAAAATTCTTCTATAATAATATTTCTACATATAAACCTAAAATCCTTTCAATAAAATAAAATTTACAACATTTCCATCTCTACTTTTTCCACAATGGCTTCGGTGTTATCCTCTATAAAATTCAGTACATTTTGTATCGTACTATTGGCATGTCTTGAATCATTGCTAACGCAGGCAATGCCAATCACAATAGATTGATGTAAATCTTGATTTTCAACCTCAGCTATAGAAACATTAAACTTGTTTTTCACCTTAGCAATAGTACTTCTTAGTATCATTCTTTTTTCTTTTAACGAATGAACCCAATTTGCATATAAATATATTTTACCTGTACCTATAATCATACTCTTATCCCTTCTATTTATTATATCACTAAATTACTTTCTATTTTAATTATACCCCAAAAGCATTCAAATATTAGTTAATGCACTGTGAAATTTTATACAAGAAAGTCGAACTTATATACTTTTCACAAAACTAGCAATTTAATTATCTCCCCTATAATTTCACCTTTAATTCAATTATAAATTTGCAACCTTTATCTGTATCCTGCACTAAATTTATATTTCCTCCATGCTTTTCAATTATCGATTTTGATATTGCAAGTCCTAGTCCCGTACCCCCAGTTTTAGAATTTCTTGTAGCATCTACGCGAACGAAAGGCTCGAAAATATCTCCTTCAAATTCTTTAGATATTCCTATTCCATCATCTTCAATAATAATTAAAGCATTACCGTCAGCTATTAAAAGTTTGATACTAATGGTAATCCCTGAACTATTATATTTAATACTATTTAGTATAATGTTACTTATGGCCCTATCTAAATTTTTTCTATCAAATAAAACTTCCACTTCATCTTCAGTAATATCAAATTCATATTGAACACCCTTTTGCTCCATAATTGGAACATATCCTGCAATAAGTTCTCTTAAAAACTCACCTATATCATGATTACCTAAATCTAATTTATATTCAGTACTTTCAACACGAGAATATTCAAAAAGATCTTGAATTAAGTCATTTGCTCGTCTACTATTATTGTTAATAACTTTTAACAACTTGTTTTTATCTTCTGGTAAAATGTCCTCATTTTCTAGTAGAAATTCTGAATAACCCAATATACTCGTTAAGGGATTTTTTAAATCATGAGATATATCAAGAATCATTCTTTTCCTGTTATGTTCAGCTTTTTTCTTTAGTAACTTTTCTTGTTGTATTTTTTCTGCCATCAGATTAAAAGCATCCTTTAGCTGGCCTATTTCATTTAAAGAATTAATCTCAACCCGGGCTGAATATTCGCCATTTTTTATAGTATTAACGCCTTTCAAGAGTTTTTTCAACGGCTTAACAAAAATTCTTGATGTAAGTTTAGAATAAAGTACCATTGTAGATAGCAAAAATACCAATATTACATAAGGAAATACTTCTAAAAAAGTGGGCCCGCTCTTTTTAGTTTTACTGGCTTCTTCTAATTGTTCTTTATGTTCAAGTCCCCAGATATAGGTGTCAAAAATACTGTTGGGCATGGCCGTGATTAAAATAAAGTCTTTCTTCTCCCCGTATTTACTAGTATAAAAATAACCATCCTTTAAATTATTTGTAATCATATCATTATAATATTTTTGTGGATATTTAAAACCTACTTTGTGTTCACTGCCGTTTTCCATAACAATAACTAAGTTTTTATCAAGCACTTCAACGTAACCCTTATACTTTATAAAATTTGATACTTTAATATCCTTATAATTTTGTTTTATAATAAATTCTGCTGCAGTATTATCCGCTAGGGAATCCGATGAATTAATAGAAAGATAAAAAAACAAAGCTACCATGGTTAGTATAAATATTGCAATTAAAATAATCAAAAATAAAATATAATTTATAAATAATTGAGTTTCCACTTTCTTACTTTTAAAGTATGCCGCTATTTTCTTTAGTCTATCTCTCTTAATCATGGTTCTTCTCCATTTTATATCCTATACCTCTTATAGTTTTTAAATATTTAGGATTCTTAGGATCATCTTCAATTTTTTCTCTAATATGACTTATATGTACCATTATAGTATTTGAGTCTCCATAATATGGATTTTGCCAGACTATTTCATATAGCTGCTTTTTGGTGTATACGGTTCCTGGGTTCTCTATTATAAACTCAAGTAGCCTAAATTCCTTTGGGTTTAAAGCCAGTTCTATATTGTTCTTACAAATACTACAACTTTCCTTGTCGAGCATTAACTCTCCAATTATTATTCCGGTTTTATGAGTTTTATTAGAATATTTATAATACCGCCGCAATTGAGCCTTAACTCGCGCAACTATTTCAATAGGACTAAACGGTTTTATTACATAATCATCTGCACCCAGTTCGAGTCCAAAGATTTTATCTGACTCTTCTTCTCTTGCAGTTATAAAAATTACCGGTATTTCACTAGTTTCTCTAATCTTTTTCAGAACCTTAAACCCATCAATTTTCGGAATCATAACATCAAGTAGTGCAATGTCAATATCTTTATTCTCAAATATATCTATAGCTTGCATGCCATCTTCTGCTGTAAAAATCTTATATCCTGCTTTTGATAAATGAATTTCTAGAAGTTCTCTAATATCCTGTTCATCTTCTACTATTAAAATATTAATTATGAATCCCTCCCATCTTATATACATTGTACCCTTAAAGAGCCCTTTAACTCAATAAAAAAAGCTCATAACATGTGTTTTATGTCATAAACGGAATAATATTTTTTAACTTTCCATAACTCACTACAAACCAAAGGATAGAAGGTATACCACCTTCTATCCTTTACTAATTAGAATCTTGTAATGCCCTCTTTTGTAACAATACCTTTGATTAATGGCTTAGGTATTATTTTTTCTTGTACTATTTCATATGCTTCTAATACCATTTTTGCAGATATTTTTTGTTTCTGTGCATCATTAGCATAAACTGTTGCAATGGCATCACCACTTTTAACAAAATCTCCAATTTTCTTATGAAGAACAATACCCACTGATAAATCTATTTTGCTTTCTTTAGTTTCACGCCCAGCACCTAACCCTAAAGCTGCCATTCCTATGTCGTCAGCTTTTATTCCTTTTACATACCCAACCTCATTTGATATAACTTTCTCTACTATAGCTGGCATAGGGAATATAGATGGATCATCTACATAAGCTGGGTTTCCACCTTGCGCTACTACAAGTTCTCTTAATTTTTCGAGACCTTTTCCTGATTTTATGATATCCACAAGTATTTTTCTTGCTTCATCTGCATCCTTTGCTTTTTCTCCTAGCACAAGCATATGTGCACCTAAGGTTAAACAAAGTTCGGTAAGATCTTTTGGCCCTTCACCTTTTAATGTATCTATAGCTTCTTTTACTTCTAATGCATTACCAATTGCAAATCCTAATGGTTGGTCCATATCAGTTATTACACCAATGGTTGTTCTACCAACATTATTTCCTATATCAACCATTTCTCTCGCAAGTTCAAAAGCATCATCTTCACTTTTCATAAATGCTCCACTGCCTGTTTTTATATCAAGTACTATAGCATCTGCTCCAGAAGCTATTTTTTTGCACATTATGCTTCCTGCAATTAAAGACATATTATCAACAGTTGCAGTAACATCACGAAGTGCATATAGCTTTTTATCTGCTGGTGCCAAATCAGCGGTTTGACCGCCTATGGCAATTTTAACTTCATTTACGTTTTGCATAAATTTTTCAATTGACATAGCAGTTGAGAAACCCTCAAAAGATTCTAGCTTATCTATAGTTCCACCAGTATGCCCGAGTCCTCTTCCTGACATTTTAGCAACTGGTACTCCCGCCGCTGCAACAATAGGACCAAGTATAAGTGTAGTTGTATCACCTACACCCCCAGTACTATGTTTATCTACCTTTACACCTTTAATGTTTGATAAATCAATGATTTCACCACTATTAACCATAGCCATTGTTAAATCTGCTGTTTCTCTCTTATTCATCTTTTGAAAATATATAGCCATAAGCAGTGCTGAAACTTGATAATCTGGTATAGTTCCATCTGTATATCCACCTACAAAAAAAATAATTTCTTCTGTAGTAAGCTCGTTGCCATTTCTTTTTTTCATTATTAAATCATACATTCTCATAATGTTCACCCCGTAATTATTAATATTAATTTATTTCAGTGCTATCAAATCTAGTTATGAGAATTTGAATCCTTAATTCCATTAACTATTGCTATAGAACTACTAGCCCCTATTCTACTAGCACCAGCTTCAATGACAGCTTTTGCATCTTCAGCTGTTCTTACTGCACCCGCTGCTTTGACTCCCATGTCAGGGCCTACAGTTTCTCTCATTAACTTTACATCCTGAACTGTTGCTCCACCTGTTGAGAATCCTGTTGAAGTTTTTACGAAGTCGGCGCTTGCTTCTTTAGCTATTTTACATACTCTAACTTTTTCTGCGTCAGTTAACAAACATGTTTCTATTATCACCTTTACTATTGCTTTCCCTTTTGAAGCTGCAACTACTGCTTCAATTTCATCTTTTACTACATCATATTTATTTGATTTTATAGCACCAACATTAACCACCATGTCTATTTCCTCTGCACCATTTTCAATAGCTTGTTTTGCTTCAAATGCTTTTACCTCTTTGGTAGTAGCTCCCAGTGGAAATCCAACCACTATGCAAGTTTTCACGTTAGTTCCTTCTAATTGTTTTCTTACGAGTGGTGCATAATATGCATTAGCACATACTGAAGCAAATCCATATTCTTTAGCCTCAACACAAACTTTTATAATCTGTTCCTCGCTGGCTTGTTGTTTTAATAGTGTATGGTCAATATATTGCTCTATTTTCATATTAATCTTCTCCTTTATATTTTATTTTATAATTTTATTTTCTATATACTTTTCTGATCCTTTTAATACAAGCTCTGGCAAAATAGTTACTCTTTTAATTTCAGTGGGATCCAACCCATTTAGATTTTCCAATAACATCTTCATGCCAATTCTACCAAGTTCGATAGATGGACCATTAATAAAACTAATGTTCATACCTATTATATTTAATACATCAACTTTATCAAAACCTATAATAGCCATATCCTTTGGTATACTTAACTTTTCTTCATAAAATGCTTTAATACATCCTAAAATAGTAGTATTACTACTTACAAAAATAGCAGTAGGCCTATTGTCCATATTAAGTATTCTCTTCGTAATCTTATAGGCAGTCTGGTATGTATAGTCACCATAAAGGATATATTCATTGTCTATGGGAATATTATTGGCTTCCAATGCTTCTTGATATCCAAGTAGTCTCTCTTTGGCTGGTCTAGACTTCATGTCTCCTGTAATTATAGCTATTTTTCTGTGTCCTTCTTTTATTAACGCAACCGTTCCATCATAAGCGCCCTTTACATGGTTGATAAAAACCCCACTAAAGTCAAGGTATTCAATATGTCCATCAATTAAAATTATTGGTATCCCGAGGCCTTTAAGAGCATTTAAGTTTTCACCATTACCCGAATCCTTGTAGAATGTTGGAGTTATAATCAATCCTTGAATCCTTTGCTGCTTAAGAACATTAATTGCTTTTAGTTCTTTATCTTTATCCTCATCAGTGTCGCAAAGAATTATATTTAAGTTATGTTCATCAGCAATCTCAGTAATACCTTTAATGATCTCCCCAAAAAACAAATTATTTATATCAGGGATTATGACGCCAATAGTATTAGTTTTACTTGTTGATAGGCTTCTAGCTATAGCACTAGGCGTATAATTTAGTTCTTTTATTACCCTTGATATTTTTTCTCTTGTTTCATCTTTTACATAACCTGAATTATTTAAAACTCTTGATACTGTTGCATGGGATACTTGAGCCTCTTTAGCGATATCATTTATTGTCACTGCCATTTTAGTCCTCCTACTAACCAAAAAAACTCTTACGGTACGATCACAGAATTCTATATAAATAATTAACGCGTTTATAATCCATTTATAACGGATGACAACCTTGCGTTTCCGATGTCATAAAGATTTAATTTTCTGAAATATGTTACCGCTTTCATATTTAGTATACTGCAAGGTTATGTAAATTTCAATAGAACTTATTTATAATTTTACAATTAGGGGTATGAAAATAAATAACACTCCAAGGAAATTCGTATAATTTGTGATATACTTGAAATAATAAAATAGTAATGGTATAATGAACACAGTTCATAAAAGAGGTGACATTATGCCCAAAGTTATTGAAAACTTAAGAGAAACTATAATTTTAGGAGCTAAAAATATTCTATTAACTGAAGGCTTTAAAGATTTAAATATAAGAGAGATTGCAAAAAGCTGCAATATTGGCACAGGTACTTTTTACAACTATTTTTCAACTAAAGAAGAGCTTGTATCAGAAATCTTTAGGGACGATTGGAACAAAGTGTCTACTTTAGTAGAATCACTAAAAATTACAGATGAACCTTGCAAAGAAAAATTCAGAAAAATATATGCATCAATTGAACGGTTCATATACAGCTACATATCAATTTTCTATGAAATGGCTACAATTAACGGAAACAATAATAGATGTACGGAAGCTAATAGATATGAGGTTCTATACACTAAAATAAGTGAACTACTAGATATTGAGAAAACTAAGGGGAATATACTCTCCACTCTTTCTTCTTATAAACTTGCAGAACTTATTGTTTCTAACTTAATGTATATTCACAAAAATAAGTTTATAAGTTTTGATGAGCTATATGATAATTTGAAAATATAACACTGAACGTTTTATCTTATGTTATAAAATAATGTAAGATATTTTTTAATCCTTTTTATGAACAAAGTTCATAAAAAGGATTAAAATGTAAAAATACTGATCTTGAAATTTAAAATTTATAAAAAATGGAGGATGTAAATATGTTAATTTATGCAATTATTTTTATAACCCTAGCTCTTGTATTTTATACAATAGGTGTTTGGAGTGAAAAACTTCAAGGAACCCTTAAACCTTGGCATTTAGGTTTATTCCTACTCGGCCTAATATGTGATACAACTGGTACAATTCTTATGGAGAATATAGCAAGCAAATCAGTTGTGGTAACATCCGTACCTAGTTTGCATGGAATTACCGGTGTTATTGCTATAGCCCTAATGCTTGTTCACGCTATATGGGCTGCGGTAGTTCTTATCAAGAAAGATAAAAATATGATATCAAGATTCCATAAATTCAGTATAATAGTTTGGATTATTTGGTTAATTCCCTTTATCTCGGGCGCTATGGCTCACATGAAATAATATAAATACATTTTCAATGATCGAATCCTTGAAGAAATTGTGGAAGATGAAACTACTTATTAGTAGTGGTAACATATTTGATTATGTTATTAATATTAAGATTTGGCACCATAAATATTGGAACTACAATTAACAATAACTAAAAGCAACCTGACTTATTTTTATTTATTCTAAATGATTTATTATCAATTGCTCTCTGCACAGCTAGTACACCATCTAGATGATCATATTCATGTTGTATTAACTCTGCCAAATCTCCTGTAAATTCTATACTACAATCAGCCCAATCCAAATCTTTGTAGTAAACTTTACAAGTTTTATATCTGTATAATTTTACTTCTAGCCCTGGATAACTCATACAGTCATCCCATATTTCGAATTTTTCCTCTCCTATAAATTCAAGTCTAGGATTTATAAACGCAATGGAAGTGTCATCAAAACTAACATAAATTATTCTGTAAAGCTCATTTATTTGTGGCGCCGCTATTGCTCTTCCGAAGCCATATTTTTCTCTAAAATTAATCTTTGTATCATGTAAATCTTCAACTATTTGTTTTGCTTTGCCAATTTCATCTTTTGATACCACTTTACATACCTCATATAAATTTTCATTACCTAATAGTAATATTTCTCTTATAGCCATAATATTTCCCTCCATTAGTTTTCGTTATTTTATAGTAAGTTAGTTTCTATCCATATTTCGTCTATTACTGTTAATACCAAATCCTATTTTAGATAAGATTCTAACAACTTTATTTTATGATATATCTGAAGTCTTAACTTAATATAAGTTATTGCCATTAATTACAGAATTCATTACTACGCTCCTTGTGAACCATATCTAAATTGTAACACAACTGTATAACTACAGAAAGAAAATAGAAATATTATGGATAAACAGTATCAAAGATTATACTCTATACTGGGAAGAAAGTTGGTATGAAAAGTATGGCACATATAATAACACATAGCCCTGAAATACTACTCGACCAAAGTATACATTTAATGCCTTTCTTATTGTATTCATCATTTTTAAAAAACTTGATTCCGGCTACAAAAAAAAGTAATGCTGTTATTATTACTAGAATATTCATTGAAAACAATATTTTAAACATTTGAACCCCCCAAATTTTATATTTTTATTTATTTCTCTGCTTGTTAATAAGTAAACATATTCAATCAGGTTATTTCATGAAAAATGCAAAAGCATCTTTATCAAAACCGTTAGACCTAGTTACAACATTTATATTCCGAATATGATAGATTTCGCCCTTATAATCCTTTGCTTGATTATCGCATATATAGGCATAATCGTAGTTACCTTCCTTTACCCATTTCATGAATATATATGTATGAGTCGGAATACCATTTTTATCACCATTTACATCCGTAGTGAAACAAATATCTCCAGGCTGTAAGTTTTTATAATCCATTTGTTTCTTCCATCCCTTTTCCGTAAATATAGAGATAATTTGCCCTGTATTGCTTGTTGCATTGGGTAGACTAAAATTGTTTCGCCTTAGCACTTCAGCTATAAAATAAACACATGTATTTGCTGAACTACCGTCATTTAATTCTATGGCTGAAGCATAGACATCTTTTCGATTGCCTGTATCCTCTAGAAAATTATATACATTTTTATTTAAAGATTGGTTTCCACCTTGTATATATGGATTAATATTTTTTTGAAACATTATCACTATACTTGTTATCACCAAAACAAATATAATCAACTTTACTTTTCTCATTTGTTATTCCCCCATATTTTTTCTAGTAATTCAACTTCACTTAATTCTATAAATAATTTTACAAGGTACTTTTCATGAAATAATTATAATCATTTTACAAATTCATCAAAAATATTTTCATCCATTTATTTTTTAATGTTCCAATAATCTAATTGTAATATATAGTCCTATATTTTTCCTAAACTAAGTATAAACAAAATATAAACTCCTCTTTTCCAACTAAATTAAAGCACAAGAAAACCCCCGACTAATTAATTAGTCGAGGGTTTTAATTGTGGATGCTAGGCATATTAGCCTATTATCAGTAAAACTTATCCGTTATACATAATCAAAAAAAACTACTTATTTTATCCACATTTACTCCTTGAAAATTCAACTTTATCAACAATTCATTCATATTAGTACACAATGCTTAACCATATTTAATCTTTACTGAAGTGCTGTTCTTTCTTCAGTTAGCAAATTCCATGTTTAACTGGCTCAGATATTAATATCTCTAAATTACCTTTGATTGCATACTCACCTAAGCTAGCTGGAATAAGAAAACTATCGCCTTTTTTAATTTCTTCATTATAATTTTCTCCTTCAATACTCCCAACTCCATCAACACAAGTAATTATAGAAAAATACTCTTTTTTACTATGTGTTTTAAATACATAATTAACTATACATTTATCTATATTAAAGTTTTCACTTTTGCATAAGTTAGTATATTTATATCCTGAGTAATCTTTATAATCTTCAACTAGTCTCTCTGCTCTTAAGTTAAAATCAATTACCTCTAATGATTTTTCTACGTGAATTTCTCTATCTCTACCATAATCATACACTCTATAAGTAATATCACTATTTTGTTGTATTTCTGCAATAACTATTCCTTGGCATATTGCATGCACGAGTCCACTGTTTATTAAGAAAGAATCACCCTTCTTAACTTTTATTCTATTTAAGCATTCTTCAACATTTCCTTCATTAATTGCTTTTACAAATTGTTCCCTTGTACACCCATTTGTACCTACTATTAATTCCGACCCCTCTTCTGCATCTACTACATACCACGCTTCTGTTTTCCCATTACTATTTTCTACTCTTTTTGCATAATCATCATTTGGATGAACTTGAACAGATAACTTATCATTAGAGTTTATTAATTTAACAAGTAAAGGGAATTCATTATCAATTAATATATCTCCAAATATACTCTTCTTATATTTATTAATAAGATCATTAAAAGTCATACCTTTAAACTTTCCATTAGCCACTATACCTGTACCATTTGCATGACACGCAATATCCCAGCTTTCTCCAATCTTCCCACTTGGAAGATTCTCTCTAAAGCCTTCTAAATTACGCCCCCCCCAAACTTTCTCATAATATAAATTCTCAAACTTTATTGGATACACTATATTATCCCTCCGTTTTTCATAAAATATTAATACGTTAATATTAACTCTACTTTATAATATTTATATACATTTTTTACTATTATTTTAAAAAGCTATGAATTTAGTTATTTAACATCTAAGGTTGTGTTTCCTATGCCATATACGCTTTCCCAATCGTTTGTAAATTGATTAACACTCCAATCAGTAAGAGGATGATTAATCATTGCATCTAATATCTCTGGATTTACTGTTACAGAGTGTCCACCTGCAAGAGCTACATTGTGTACCTGTTGGACGTTTTTAAAAGAAGCAGCTAAAACTTTAGCATCTATGTCATATTGCTCAAATAATTGAACTATTTGAGCTACAACAGAAACTCCATCACCACTAATATTATCTATTCTATTAACATAAGGAGCAACAAATTCAGCTCCAGCTACTGCTGCCATGAGAGCTTGTTGCGCTGTGAAAATTGCTGTAGCAGTTATTTTTATTCCCTTTTGTTTAAGTATTTTCATTGCTTTTATTCCTTCAGGTATAACTGGAATCTTAACATAAAGATTTCCACCTATTACGCTATTTAAATATTCTGCTTCTTCCACCATTTTTTCAGAAGTTAAGCTAACAGCTTGAACATGAAGCATTGACTCATTACCTATAATTTTTCTGATACCCTTTAAAATATCTAAAAAGCTTTTGTTTTCTTTGGAAATGATTGTTGGATTTGTAGTAACACCAGCCATAGGGTACAAGTTGTAAGCCCTTTCTATAGCCTCTAAATTTGCAGTATCAATTATATATAACATAATTATCTCACCCTTA
>NZ_JAENWL010000398.1 GCF_016650095.1 Clostridium sp.
CCAGCATAATAAGCATCTTCAAAATTAAGGGCTGTAACCGCTGCTTCTTGAAGTGGTGCTGCTGCTCCAACTGTTAGAAAATCATGAACTTTTTTTGCGGCATCAACAATTCTTTCTGGTGCTATAATGTAGCCGAGTCTCCACCCAGTTATTGAATATGTTTTTGATAGCGAGCTACAAGAAATAGTCCGCTCGAACATATTAGGAAGTGATGCAAAATAAGTATGTTTATAAGGTGCATAGATTATGTGCTCATAAACCTCATCTGTAATTACAAAAGCATCATATTTTTCAGCTAAATCAGCAATAATTTTAAGTTCATCATAAGTAAATACCTTTCCAGTTGGGTTTGATGGATTACATAGTATAAGTGCTTTAGGTTTTTGTTTAAAAGCCGCTTCTAATTCATTAGCATCAAAGTTAAAGCTTGGTGGTTTAAGGGAAACAAATATAGGTTCTGCTCCAGATAAAATAGCATCTGCAGCATAATTTTCATAAAAAGGAGAAAAGACTATAACCTTATCACCTGGATTGCAGACTGTCATCATTGCCACCATCATCGCTTCTGTACTTCCACAAGTTACAACTATCTCGCTATTTGAATCAATGTATCTCCCCATAAATTTCGACTGCTTTTTCGCGAGTGCTTCTCTAAAATTCTGAGCACCCCAAGTAACTGCATATTGATGAGGCCCTTTGGGTGCAATATCCCCTAAGGAATTTAATAGTTCCTTCGGTGGGTCAAAGTCTGGAAATCCTTGTGAAAGATTTACTGCATTATATTCATTTGAAATTCTTGTCATTTTCCTAATTATAGATTCAGTAAAAAAGCCTACTCGATTACTTAATTTTGGCATAATGCACTCCCTTTTTGTAGTTTATTATTTTAAACTGTAAATTTACTACCTATATAGTATAATTTAATTTTCTTTCATCTATAAGACGTTTAGCCTTATGAGTTGCCCGTGGTATAGTTCCATCCTCTAGCACTACAACTTCTTTTGGTTTAACTCCTAGTCTTGTCTTAAGTACTGCAGAAACTTTGGCTTTTACTTCTTCATTAGTTTCTTTGTTATCTACTGATTTTTCTATTTCTACTACATATTTAACAGTAAAATTTTCTTCTGAAATACGAATAACATATTCTCCTGTAATTCCTTTAACTCCGCGAATAACAAATTCTATATCACTAGGGAATACATTAACCCCAGAAACTATGAACATATCATCTAGCCTTCCAGCTATATTTATTCTAGCATGTGTTCTTCCACAAGTACACGGCGAGCGATCAACAACACCAATATCTCCTGTCCTAAATCGTATCATAGGACGTGCTTTTTTTCTTAAAGTTGTAAGTACTATTTCCCCACGGTCACCATCAGGTACTGGTATCCCTGTTTCTAAATCTAAAACTTCAACTAGCAAGTGGTCTTCAGCAACATGAAGTCCATTTCTAGCTTCACACATACCTGCACAAGCGCCAAATATATCAGATATTCCAAAGAAATCATAAACCTCCGCTCCCCAAAGCTTCTCAATAGCACTTCTTGTTGCTTCAATGGAGCCACCAGCCTCTCCTGCAACTATAATTTTTTTTATTGATAAATCCTTAGCTGGATCAATTCCATGTTTTTTAGCGGTTTCCCCGAGAAACCAAGCATATGAAGGCGTCGTCCAAATAATAGTTGGCTGAAACTCTTTTAAAATAAATAAAAGTCTTTCTGAAGGTATTGTCCCTGCCCATATACATAGTGCACCAAGGTTTTGAGCACCAATAACATCAGGTCCTCCTACAAACAGTGAAAAGTTAAGAGCGTGAACATATCTATCACTTTTCCTCATTCCTGCTCCATAAAAAAGTCTACTTTCAACATCTTGAAATTCATCAAAATCCTGTTTTGTAAAAGGGCTTAATGTAGGAACCCCAGTTGACCCACTTGAAGCTGAAACGAAAACTACTTCATCCTCGCTTACAGCAAGCATATCGCCTAAAATCGGACTTTTAAGTTGACGTTCACGTTCTATCTGTTTATTTACAAATGGAAATTTTGTTATATCTGAAAGTTTTTGAAAATCCGATGGTTTTACACCGACTGCATCAAAAGCTTCCTTATAGTACACAGAATTACTATATGAAAATTCTAATATTTCCTTAAGTTCTCTCTCTTGGAGTTTATCAATCTCTGCCCTCGGTAACGTTTCTATTTCCTCATTCCAGTATTTTCTCTCACTCATTATTAATACGCCTCCTAAATTTATTTTTTATTTACTCTCCTTGAAGAATAATCACCTAGCAATTGCAAGGCTTGAACTATTACAACTAATACTACAACGCTTGTTATCATTACTGTTGTATTGTAACGTTGATATCCGTACCGAATAGCTAAATTCCCTATGCCGCCACCACCAACAGTACCTGCCATAGCTGAAAATCCAATAAGAGAAATAGCGGTTATTGTTATTCCATTTATAAGCTGCGGAAGTGCTTCTGGAATAAGTATGCCAGTAATTATATCTATAACTTTAGCGCCAGAAGCTACTGCTGACTCCAAGACGCCTTTACTTACATCGCCAAAAGAAGCCTCTGAAAGCCTTGCATAAAAGGCTATTGCAGATATTGAAAGTGGTACTATAACAGCAGTTGGTCCGATAGTTGTATGCACAATTGCCTTACTAATTGGTATAAGGAGTACTAAAAGTATTATAAATGGTATTGATCTTATTATATTTATGATAATACCTGAAATTTCATTTAACACTCTGTTTTTAAAAAATAAATGATTGGAACTTAAAAAAAGTAAAAGCCCAAGGAGCCCTCCAATTATTATGGCAGCTACAAGTGACACCGAAACCATAAGAAAGGTTTCATTAAGTGCTAATTTTAATTCTTCAAGAAGGTTAAAATTATTTGACATCATAGTTAATCACCTCCACACTATACGTGCTATTTTTTAGGTATTCTATAGCCTCTCTTATGCTTTCTTCACTACCACTTATATTTAAATACAATACTCCCACAGGTAAATCTCTAATGTACTCTATTTTCCCATGAAGTATATTAAAAACTATATTATATTTAGTTGAAAGCCTTGATAATACAGGTTCAGTAGCGGTGTCTCCAATATATTCAATTTTTACAATAGAACCTTTTAAACTTTTAATAAGCTCTTCTGGTAACTCGAATTTTGAGGAATGTTCTAAAAGTTGTTTTGTGAATTCATGTTGTGGTTGTGTAAATAAATCGTAAACCGCCGCTTCCTCTACAACCTTACCTTTATCCA
>NZ_JAENWL010000281.1 GCF_016650095.1 Clostridium sp.
TCTTATCTTCTACAATATTTAATCGATATCTATCTCCGTCGCGAATTATATCGCACAATCTTAAATTTAATATATCTCCAATTCTTAAACCTAAATTAGCTTGAATTACTAATGCAGTTGCAATTCTTTCATTACCCCGAAATTCTTTATCTCCATTTTTAAATCCTTGCTTCATAACCTCTATTATATTTTCATATTGCTCGGTTGTTAATGCTACCATTTATTTACACCACTTTCTATAATTTATTTATTACCCATTATTATAATTATAGTATAAGTTCGCGTTTTATCAAGTAAAAGTTCGCTTTTCATGTAAGTTTAGTGTTGTCGCTTTTAAAACGCAGTAATATAGCTAAAGTTCGCCTTTTACATTAAACACGAACTTTATAAATATGTATAAAAATTAAAGCAACAAAAGTATTACGCACAAAATAAAAAAGAAGCAAATTTTTAAGCTCCTTATTATTCAATACTTATTTTATTATTTTCCATAATAATTCTTCTTGCTTAATTAAAAACTCTTTTTCTGTAATAATCCCTTCGTCTAGTAAATCTTTATATTTAGTAATTTCATCTTTTATGCTTTGTTGTTTAATCTCTAATTCCAATAACATCACCTCAGTTATATTGTGCTATATTATTGTTACTTTTTGCATATTACATTTTCTACTAAATTATAAAAACCCTACAGATAAAATAATTACATCTTGCAATACCTCAATTATCTAGTATTGTAATTTAAAAGATAAAATTCTTTAGTGTTTTGAAATATCCATAATTTTTAAAACTATGTACTTTGCAAATAACCCCATAAAAATAAAAATCATAAATGAATATGTATCGTTCCATCTTATTAGTTTATATGTTCCGAACCATACAGCTAATGGCACAACAACAAATGCTCCAAATGCTGAAAATACAATTAACATAATAACATATTTTTTCCATTCGGCAAAGTACTGATATAAAAACATATATGAAATAGGTATTATTACTAATTCCAGTTCGCTAATATGTTTAACTAATCCAAACAATTGAATAGGATATGACCATAAAACCATATCTATTCCAAAACTGTCTGAAATAAAAGTTAAAATTATAATTACAAAACCAAATAATATTATTTCATGTAATCTTACTTTATCTACAAGTTTCCACCAAATAAAAATGATTAGGATTGTAACAAAAATAAGAATCCACCATTTTACTGAAAACAATGTGCTGTGCATAAAATGATCGTATTGAATTTGATATATCTGTTTTCGAAGTTCTATTACTTTAGCTAATGAATCCATAATTTACCCTCTTTACCTACTTAGATTTAATTACATTATATAAACTTATTTATTATGTGCATTATCATAAGATTATATTTATAGAATTTATTAAACGAGTTCCATGATTTAAAATTATTTATATTAATATCGCTGCCATTAACTCTATCTTGTATAGTCAGCTCTTCTTCATTAAAAAAATTAGTTAAATCTTGAATATGTTCATTTGATAAATCCAAAGACTGCTGTAAAATACTACGAATTTCTTCATTTTCTACATGGTTTAGATAATATTTAGTAATAGTTCCTACCGTAGTAGCAATCATATATGACTTCCATAAGCCTGTTATTTCTGATGCAATTAATGGTATTTTTTTTATGTCGCTCGTAATAAGAAACCCCCGTATAATATATTACTATTATTCTTTTATTTTGTAAGTTGATTTCTATCCTCCATTTGAGGAGGCTCTTCCATCCATTTATGTTTAATCATAATTTTCGCACCTTTTTTTGAATATCGAAATGTATTCTTGGAAATGAGTCCAAGTTTAATAGGTAAATCATTTCTCATGCTAAAAGATGTACCGAGTCCAGTGAAGCCTAGAGCTGTGAGGGCTGTTAAACTGTTTATATACATCATAAGTTTATCAGAGAAAGGTGCCTGAGTAGAATCTGTAGCTTTACCTGCCCATGCACTAGGAGGTTGAATATCACTTTGTAATAACACACCACTTAATTCAGTGATTACGTTTTTACATAATTCTTTACCCTCTATGAAGTATTTTTTAACTTCAACTTCTTTTGCCACTTGAGCAAATCCTGTTAATAATTGCATATTAAAAATGTTATATTCTATAGCTTCATTAATATAACCAACCTCAATTGTATTTAGTGAACGTTTTTCAGAAAGAATATTAAATCCACTCATATAATTTTTGTCTTCAATAAATTCTACTTGTTTTGGCATAGTTACATATGGTGGTCTTGCAAGCACTCCTTTTCCTAATAGATAATTTGTAGTCATCATATAATATTTATTAGAGGCATCGTATTTTAGCTTTAATAAATCATTAACCTCTTTTTTATATGACATAGCACAAAATACAGCAGTATGACCTAAATTTAATTTCGTAATCTGGCGAAGGAACATTATACAAAAAATGTCGTCAAATAGAGGTGGTACTTCACGTACAACATCTTGTTCATCAAATCCCATTGGAATAACTGCTTTTTCATTATTGAATATTTTTACAATTTCATTAGATGTATTTTGTCTTTCAACAACGTAGGAGGTTAGTATATTTTGAGCATCCTTATCGATAACTTTATCTTTAAATAAATCACAAATTATTATTGATGCTGATAATGCTTGATAACTCATCCATAAAGTACCTAATTCTGTTGAAGTTAATTGTATTTTTGCTTCTGTAGTCATTTTAATCCTTCTTTCTTTCTTTATTTTTAACATTAAATTAAATCGGTTATATATTATAACTCTAATGAATTTGTAATTTCAATCTTTAAATTATTTAATTTATCCCTTAATATTATGATTTATTTCATTTTATACTATTATAGGGTATTTTCATGATAAAAAATAAAATATGAGGACTTATCAGCGCAATAATCCAAGCATATATTGGTTTTTTATAATGAAACATTAATAATGGAAAAATTAAACAATTAAATATTAGACTATAGTATATATTTCACCCATTATAGTAAGTAAAATAACCTAATTTCACACCAATCAATTCTGCTATCGTATAAATAGCAACATAAAATGAAATATGAGCAATAATTTTAGTTATTTTCTTTGGAAAATTATGAATAAATAGTATTACTGTACTTGGATATACGGTAATACATATAAACAAATCAGAAAATGTGTGATTTATTATTTTTGATTCATATAACCACAATGGATTATTATATATTAAAAGAATACACGCAACATTACTCAAAATAAAAAATAGTATAGTTGAATAGTAATTTTTCCGATTTTTCCAGTCTCCAAATTTATAACAAATAATAATAGATACAGAGGCAAGAAATATAAAATATATAAAAGCACCCACTTTAGTCCAATATTAATGACACATAACAATTAATAAGTCACAATGTTATCATTACCAAATAAATAAAAAATTATAACAATATTTTAGTTTCAATAACTAATAATATTTATTATTAAGTTGAAAATACGAAAATGGCAAAGCATATTTATTTAATAAATCATACTTATAAATTTATAAAAAAATAAAAAGATCCCCCTTAATGAGGTACAACAAACTCATAGGGAAATCGCTGCTATTAAAGATCCGGAGCATAGTAAGTTATAAGTATTTCATCCCTCAAGGTATACGTAAAAGTTGTTCTACACATACTAATAACACCATTTACAATTGAGGGGTGAAAGTATTGGGTATAATTTCAAAAATAAAAAAAGTTACGAAGAGAGATGAGACTGTAGATATTCAGGAGGCATTTAATATATATAGTCTTCTAAGAGCAAGATATGTTAGCACTCAAACTGTTCAATTATTTAGGAACTTTGTTCATGACGTAGATTGGGAAATAATCCTAGATGGATTTCAGAAGCATTTTGAAAAACAAATAGATAATTTAGAGAAATTAGGCGAAGATTTTCGTATCATCATGCCAAACAGACCTCCGGTGGACGTCAAATTTGCAACTCGTGTTAATGATATAACAGATGATTATGTCTATAAAATGATATACCATGACCTCATAGCGCTGCTTATGTCTCTTATCCATGCAGTTCGTTCAACCAGTACCAATGATAATTTAAGAAATGTTATCATACAAGATTTAATAATTCATTTTGAGGATTTTGATACCCTTTATAAATTTGGTAAAATGAAAGGCTGGGAAGAGATATATCCTCCTTACAAGACTTCTATTAATCAGTTAGAAGAACAGCTTTCCACGTCAGAAGCGTTTCATATATGGGATCATATTGCTATGAGATATGAACAAACTGAACTCATAGGTATATTCTCTAGTTTTGCTCATGATACTGAGTTTAAGGTGATACTTCAACATGGGGTATATACTTATAACAAGCAGCTTAAAAAGCTTGAACAGTTAGCACTAAAGCTTAATGTACCGCTGCCTAACAGACCGGCACTACCAGTAACGACTCCCATCGATCCTGAAACAATTACGGATAATTTTATGTACCGAATTATTTTAAACTTACAATTATCTTCCTTAGATACTCATGTCAGAGCAATCATTGAGACGATTAGGAACGACTCATTGCGTAAGTTATGGACCGGGCTCCTTAATGAAGAGTTAGAGTATTACGATAAATATCTGAAGTATGGAAAAATGAAAGGCTGGACAAGAATAGTCCCAATATATGGGGAACCAGTGACATAAATTAAAATCAAATGAAAAAATCTCTATACGTAGATTTTTTCACGTTCAATCGAGCTTCATTTTTATTAGAATATTAACGGAAATAGCAAATTGAAATAATTTCATTTTTACTTAATTTAAAAGCTAACTGCATCCTTACTTAAAACCATTCAACATAATAAGATGTTATATTGAACAGAATCAAAAAAAGAGCCATCTGAAATCAGATGGCCCTTTAAAATATTTATTATGGATTACTTAAAGTTTTATCATGATTACCTATGTTCCTAAGCAATATACCCTCTTCTGTATACTGCCAGGTCA
>NZ_JAENWL010000368.1 GCF_016650095.1 Clostridium sp.
ACAATCAAAATCAGAACAGCTGTCATCAAACTACTAATAATTCTAGAATTAATAAAAGAATTAGCAATTATCAAAGTAAAATATGTCACCATTAAAGCGATATATAATTGATCTGCACCATATCTACCATACATAAAATGCGCCAACTTATTTTTAATATTTCTCATTTTACTCTCACTCCTCTTTAATACGTTCTACATTAGCAACCAAAGAACATTTTTGCAAGACAAATACCGCAACATAGCTTGTCTAATCCGCTTATGGGAATACCAAATCCTTGGCTTTGCTGCTGATACACACGACCACTACTTTGTATTTGACTTAATATTCTTTGATATTCGATATTATTCGGTTCCATTTGCACTGCTGTTTTCGCATGATTTAATGTTGTAATAGTATTACCTAAACTTGAATTTACAATTGCACTATAGTAGTACCACTTTGCATTCCTGCTCTTGATATCGGTCAGCACATTTAGTGCTTCATTAAAATATCCTGCATTCAAATAGCTAGTAACCGAATCAAATTCGGAATATTCATGTCGTGGGTTTTGACCAGCATTGAAAGAACCAAAGCCTTCAAAAGGGTTGAAGTCTCGAAATGGGTCCTCTCCTGAAGCGTTACTGCTTTGGGTAGTTTTGCCTCTTTTTATCTGTTCGTAAGCAGAATTAATTTCACTCATTTTCTTTGAGGCATCGGCCCTTCCTTGATTCAAATCTGGATGGTATTTTTTCGCTAGTTTACGATAAGCTTTAGTGATTTCTTCCTTCGAATCAGTTGAAGAAACACCAAGCACTTCATAAGGATCAGATAACATTATTGGTGTACCTCCTTTTTCTTGTTTTTTTCTGCTTCATACTTTGTCCAAACACCTGAATAAAGGATATTTTCAATCAGTTCTTTATCTTGATTAATTGGTAGTTGCTTATAATTTTCAATGCAGTCAGCCATAAGTAGATTCAAAATATCACGGAAATTTTCGGATGATGACGTAATCAACGGATTATAGCGCTCATTTTTTATATCAGATTTTAAATCCATACAAGCATCCATTATATAAATAAATTTGCCTAGCGATGCTCCAAAGGTTCGTAATTTTTCCTCATATTTATCTTCCCTAAAAATGAAAATTTCTCCCATTAGTTTTCCAAAGCAATTTGCAGGAATATCTGGATTTAATTCTCCTGATTTTTCAATTTCAGAAAGCTCAGAAAGACACTTGCTAATTGCAGTACATTGATTTGGATATTGTGCTGCAATGCGATTATATTCTTTTTCAAACAGTTTTGATTCCAACAGTGACAGTATATTTCTATCATCTGCCCAATCGTCAAGAAATTTGTAATAGGCGAGTACTACATTCATGTCAGCGGCATAATTAAAGATTTCATTCTGTGAGTATTCATGTGTCTTTAAAGGATGAATGATGCACCTCTCAGTTTGTATTTCGATCTCAATTTTATAAAGTGCAGAAAGAAACAAGACAAGAAAAGTCATGTCGTAAGTAAGGGTTAAACGGCTTAGTATTCCGTGACGTGTTCCTAGTGTCTTACATAAACCACAATAACATGCCTTATAGTACGTTTTTTCTTCCATCGCTAACTTATCTAGATTTACCACTACATAGCCAAACATAATATTCACCTGCCTTTTTATAAAATTTTCTTTTATGTCTTTATGCGCAAGTATATATCATCTGTACAAATTATACAGCATATTATTATAAATGCCCACCGTATTTTAAATCATTCTAATGTCTAAAGTGAAAATTTCATCAACATGTTTATCAAATTTTTTCGCGAGTTTCATAGAAAGTTCAAGTGTGGGGTCATATTACATTTTTCAAAAAAAAACTAGCAGATAAATTATATCCGCTAGTACTTTATTACTAAGGTACATTAACTATTTATTTTTCAATAATAATCTCAAGTTAACTTATTTATAATATTAGATAAGCAATAGGTATAGTTATAATTAATGTGAGTACTGTCCTTTCAAACCAAATTACAATTATCTCAGGTACACTTATTGGTATATCAGTTGATAATATGCATGGTATTGATGCAGAGAAAAACAATATTGATGAAATTGATACTACAGCAACTACAAATTTTGTTACAAGAGGAGCACCAACAACTAATAATGCAGGTAAAAACATTTCAGCTATACCTACAGCACATGCTTTTGATGCAAGCAATGGTTCTGGCAATTTAAACAATAAAGTTATTGGGTAAAAAACATACCCTATTATATTAAACACAGGGGTATATTTTGCAAGAATTAAACCTATTAATCCCACAGACATTATTGATGGTAATATCCCCATTGCCATAATAAATCCATCTTTTAAATTTTCAATAATATTCTTTCCTAATGGAACTGAATTTTGGGCCCCCTCGAGTCCTGCTTCCCACGCATTTTTAAATATATTTCCTTTTTTAGATATTTCCGGATTGCCCTTTTGATTATTGTAATAATCATCAGGCTTTTTGCTTAGAGGTCTTATTCTTACAGTAATAGCTGTAACTATAAATGTAATCACTAAAGTTGCTAAGAAATATTTAGTCCATAAATCCATCATTCCGAGTGTTTTTGCAACTACAATCATGAAAGTTGCAGATACAGTTGAAAATCCTGTAGCAATTATTGAAGCTTCTTTAATTGTATATTTCCCCTCTTTATATACCCTGTTCGTAATTAAAAGTCCGATAGAATAACTTCCCACAAAAGAGGCTACTGCATCAACAGCAGAACGTCCCGGTGTTTTCCATATTGGCCCCATAACAGGTTTCATTAGAACACCTATAAATTCCATCATTCCATAACCAACTAAAAATGCTAAAAATACTGAACCTACAGGAACAATTATTCCTACTGAAATAACTAATGTATCAAATAAAAATGGAACCATATCTTCTTCAAATAGAAAGCTTGGTCCAATCTTAAAGAAGGCCATGAATCCTATTAATATACCTAATAATTTAAGTAATGAAAATACTAATGTTACCTTATTTTTATTCCATGTCTTTTTGTAGAAAGGATACAATCCACCTAAAATAATAACCACTAATCCATAAAATCCAGCACCACTTGAAGATAATCCTTTTAGTGCTGTAACTAAATGGTCTATGGGTATAGTGGTCTTACCATTTATAGTTATTGATATAAAAAACATAAATATTCCAATGACACTATAACCTAAAAATTTAAATACATTGACCCCGCTATTAACGTTTACTTTATCTGAATTTTTCATAACTTACCTCACTTTCCTTTTTATCCTTATTATAAAAATGTAGTTGCAACATTAACCTTATTTCCTATAATTCTACAAATATAACTAAAAACCTTTATAAGTTCAATTGCTTTCTAAAAAACAGCATAAAAAAACCACCTGGGTAAAAATCATCTTACCCAGGCAGTATATTGTACTATTTAACTCCTATGCCTTTAATAAATATAATAACGCCTTTTCCAAACTGTTCAAAACTTTCAACTCTAAATTTCGCTTTTTTTATAAGACTATATGTATCTCTGTTTAAATTGCACTTTCCTATACACTTCCATGTACCATTAAGAGAATTCACTAAATTCTTAGAAAGTTTTTCTTCAGGTAGAACATGCTCAATAAAATACATTTTGCCACCTGGCTTTAATACCCTATATACTTCACTAAGAGCCTTTTCGGGATTGTCAACGGAGCAATAAATTAAGGTTGAAACTACACTATCAAAAATCTCGTC
>NZ_JAENWL010000139.1 GCF_016650095.1 Clostridium sp.
TAATATGGAGATACTTTGGATGGTCTAACCAAACTTTAGCTACCATTGTATTATGGACAGCGGGTATGTACTTGGCTACTATAGCTAGAAATCACTGGATTGCAACAATTCCAGCTGCATTTATGACAGCAGTTTCTATTTCCTATATTTTAATTGCACCAGAAGGGTTTAGTCTATCTGCAGGGATTGCATATCCAGCAGGAATTATAGCAGGAGTTGCAGCAATGGCAATTTTCTTAACTGTAGCAAAACAAAGACAAGTTAAAACCAATGTTAGCAGCTAAAATTTCTTTTTAAAATTTATAATGACCTTAACATAAGTATTTATGTTAAGGTCATTTTTTATTGAAACGTTATTTATTGACAATGTTGCCATTTACCATTACAAATTCTACTTTACTTCTTAAATCAAAGGGATGTCCACTATACATAATAATGTCAGCATCCTTCCCAATTTCTAAGCTTCCGACTCTATCTTCTATACCAAGAATTTCAGCAGCATTTATGGTTATTGCCTTAAGAGCTTCTTCTTCATCCATACCCTCTCTTGCTGCAATACCAGCACATACAGGAAGATATTGAAGTGGTATAACGGGATGATCTGTCATTATAGCAACTTTTAAGCCGGCTTTCGATAAAATTCCAGGTGTTTCAAAAGTTAGGTTTTGAAGTTCAACTTTTGACCTATTAGATAGCGCCGGGCCTAAAATTATACCATTTTGAATGCCTTCTTTTAAATAATCTATAATTAAGTGACCTTCTGTGCAGTGATCAAGGGTTATATCTACATTAAATTCCTTTGCAATTCTAAGAGCGGTAAGAATATCATCAGATCTATGAGCGTGAGCTTTTAGAGGAATTTCTTTTCTTATAACCTTTGCAAGTGCTTCCATTTTCATGTCGAATTCAGGTAGCTTATCGGGGTTCTCTAAAGCTTTAGTTTGCTTTTGAATGTACATCTGTGCCTTAATAAGATTTTCTCGGAGGATTGCAGCTGTGCCCATTCTTGTGCTTGGAGATTTTTTCTGAGCATTATATACCCTTTTAGGATTTTCACCAAAAGCTATCTTCATAGAGTGACACTCATTTACAATCATATCATCAATTCTAGTTCCATAAGTTTTAATAATTGCAAATTGTCCTCCAATAACATTGGCGCTACCTGGACCGGTTGCAACAGTTGTTATTCCAGCGTTTATTGCATCTTTAAAACATATGTCCATAGGGTTAATAGCATCGATTGCTCTTAAATGTGGAGTAACAGGATCAACAGCTTCATTACCATCAGCACCTTCAAAGCCCATTCCGTCTTCCCACATTCCAAGGTGGCAGTGAGCATCAATCATCCCTGGCATAACAAACTTGCCTTTAGCATCAATGATTTCCGCTTTAACGGGTGGATTAATACTATTTCCGATAGCAATAATTTTACTGTCGTCCACTAAGATCATTCCATTTTCAAAGTTTTCATTAGCCATACTATGTATATTTGCATTTTTAATCAATATCATATGTAAACCTCCTTAATTTCTAGTCATTTTTATGTGAAGTGTATTGAAATAAAGTGAAAAACATTATAACAATAATATTGTAACATATTTTTAAAAATAAATAATAATGGAAATATAAAAAAACTGATTAGAAGTTTTATTTTCTAATCAGTTTTTCTACGACATATACAACAAAGCAAATTATCTTCTGTGCTCTACAAGATCTATGGCTCCGAGCACAATGTGTGCGAGGCCAAAGCCAATAACTCCTGCTTCAATCATAGGAAGCGTATTTTTCTTTTTCATATTATTTCTTGAAATTGATGCTCCTGCAGCAGTTACTACAGCACCTAACATAGTAGGAATTAATCCTTCTCGCATATTGAAAAACCTCCCTTTTAATAACTTAATACTATCTTTTACAAATTCGAGATTTTCAATACTGCAAAATATATAGAATATATGCTATAGATGATTAGTTTTGTTTTATAATGTATATATATATCATATTGAGTTATTGTTTATGTTCAAGAGAATTGTATTTTTTCTGTATTTCATAAGAATCTTTTTCGGATTCATCATCATTAGGAATTTTGGAATTTATATTATGTTCATGTGTCTCATCCTGAATGCTATTTTTAAAGTTATCTAAAGGATTGTAATTTTTGATGGAGGATGAGTTGTTATCATCATTATTATTAGAATTCTTGCTTTCAAATATCTTATCTTTGCCCGTTTTGTTATCTTTATCCGTAATAGGTTTGTTGCTATTTTCTAATTTTTCTTCAACTTTGGACGATTTTTTATCTAATATATTATTATTATTATTATCTACTGAAGGTTTTAGAATTTGATTACTGTTATTTTTTAAATTTTTGTTAGAATTTTCTTTTTCCACAACATTAGGATTCAAATTGGTAATATCTATTTTTTTATTGTTAACTGTGATATTTATGCTTTTATTATTGCTTGAGGTGGCATTAATTTTAAAAGTTAACTTATTACTGTCTATAATATTTTTAAAATTAGATATATCTATAGATTTATCTTTTTTACTCTTAATATCAACACTAATAATTTTTTTATCGTCTAGATAGTTATCATTAATAAAATTTTCAGTTTTAGCTTCTTTAACTAAAAGCTCAAGACCATCATCTATAGATTTATTTTTTAATTTAATATTATTTAATATTAGGGAGCCGTCTGAATTTAGTCCTTTAGAACTAATAATCTTATTCCAAATATTGGCTTCAAGAGAAACAGATGGATTAATATTGATAACTATAGTTGTAACTGGAGCAAAGTAGGAATATGCATAAGTAGTAGGAAGAAGTATAAACATTAGTGAAGCTGCAGTTATAGCATATTTGTAAAGAAATAAGTTTTTTTTATACAATTCTCCTGTATGAATTTGACCTACCTTAGGCAATGATTTGCCAATTTTTATATATACAAACTCTCCACTACTAGTCATAATACCAGCTTTTTTATTTGAAATGTTTATAATAATACCTGTTTTAATCATTTAAATCGCCCTCTTTTATATTAAGATAAGATTTTAAATATACATATTCTGGATTTGTAATTATAAGTATTAAAGAAATTATGTATATACGCCATTTCTCAATTAACTTTCTATTGGAGGAAGTTAGGAGTATTATTTCTTTAGATGGTAATTTTCTTTTGGTCTTTAAATGACATAATATTGATTCCTCTCTAGCACATAAAAAAGCAACATTCAATAAATTATTTCTTGTATCCTTATGGGAGGGAGATAAATTAATTAGGGAATTAAAATCTATTTTGTATTTTTTTAATTCTTCAGAAAATAAACTTATTTCATCAATTCTAAATTCATTCTCTATTTGAATTTCAAAATTGTTAATGGAATTTTTCCCATCTATATAATCTATATTCCCATCACTATTCTCAAAAATAAGATTAGGAGAATTTTTATTTTTTCTGAAAAAATCTATCAGTGAGTTTTTAATAATAACTTTACTAAAACCATAAAAATTTCCTTTAGCTTTATCATATTTATCACAAGCTGTGTTAAAAGCCATAAGTGCTATACTAAGTTCTTCATCATTTTCCCAAATTAAATGCCGTTTGCATATTTTGCTTGTAATTGAATAAACGAAAGCTTTATTAGCTTTAATAAAATTACTGCGGTTTTCGGGAAATAAAGCATCTATATTAAAAGTTTGTTCTTCATCTAAACTCAAGACTGTTTTTTTATTTTTATGAAAAAGAAGTTTCAAGTTCATTTGTACACCCCTTATATCTTTTTATACGTAAATATTATAAATTTTAAGAGGGAAATGACATAATTATTTTTTAAGAAAAAATTAGCTGAATTAAAAAAAAATTATAAATACCCTCAAATAAATTTTAGCATGTTTCGTATGTATAAGCAAAATGAAAAATTATAGAATAATAATTAAATTAAATATAACATTGCGAGTTTAGAATAAAAGTCATCTTCTAGGTAAAAATAAGGTAGTGTAATAGAACATTACAATACCTTATTTTTACCTAGAGGAGGAAAATCAAGTTTATGAAAAGAACAAAATTACCCAAAGGTCAGCATGAGCATGAAGTTGAATTTGTACAAGATTCACTTCACAAAGGGATGGGCTTAATTGAAATTTTAAACCTAACAAGTCTAAATGAAGAGGAAGTCATAGAAATTAATGATACTCTTAGAGAAAAAGAATAAAAGAATGTAATAAGTAAATTTAAGGAGGAAAAATTATGCCGAAAAAAGGAATGAGTAGACCTACATCACCACAAGTTCAAGCTAAAGGTGATAATAACAAGAAAATGAAGAAGAATGAGGCAAAAATGGTTCCGGAGGTAGGTAAATAAAAATATAAAAAAGCTGCTTTATTAAAGCAGCTTTTCATTATAATTAGTATATTATACCATAAATATATTCTAAGAAAATTTCTTTGAGGTTTTAATTCAAACTCGCGATTTGAACCTTATTGATATAAACCAAACCCAGTAATAACCACTATATCCCAATCAATTTCTTCATTTTTAATCCAATTATATTCAATACAAAGCTCTTTTAACCAGGCATTAAGGCCACTACTTTTTTTAGATACATTGGGAGCTTGTCTTCCAAACTTTTGTTTTATCATTTCAAGCAATTCTAGTTGATCGTCTTCACCGAGCTCTTTATCTAGGATTTCTTCTATATCATCACAACATAGTTCATAACATTTTTTATCGTCAAGATATAATTCATCTGCGAGGAGCTGTCTTTTCTTATTTAAAGTATCGCGTGCAACATTAATTTCTTCTAAATTTGATAAGTATTTTTTAGCTATATTCAGAGCGGCAATCTCATTATCTATTCTAATTATGGCTCTTTCTAATTTTGCGTTTCTCATTTTAATCTCTCACTTTACATTTTTTATTTAGTCATTAATCTGAGCATTTTCAATAAATTAAGAAGCGAAAATGTAATTGTATTTTCCTAGATTAATGATAATAAATTAATTATAGCATTAAATTCACTATGATACAAAATTTAGCTATTTAAATATGAAATAGTCAAAGTATGTCACTTGTTACGGAATATATGATTGGAAATTTATCGTTATATGGTGTAAAATTAGAATGATGCATAGGCTGATATATATTTTATATTAAAAAAAATGTGCTGGAGTTATAAAAATAAAAGTCAAAAAATATTAGAATGAAAAGGGAGAGGCTTATATGAACAACAGAAAAGAACATTTAAAAGATGTAAAAAGAATTGTGGTAAAGGTGGGAACATCAACATTAACCCACTCTACAGGATTACTAAATTTAAAGCGTATTGAACATCTTATAAGACAAATGGCAGATGTTCACAACCAAGGAATTGAGGTGGTTTTTGTAACTTCTGGAGCTATAGGAGCTGGCATAGGCAAATTGGGGTTTAAAAAAAGTCTGGATACAATACCAGAAAAACAGGCAGCAGCTGCTGTTGGGCAAGGTATTTTAACTCACATGTATGAAAAGTTTTTTTCAGAATATGGAAAAATTACAGCACAAATACTTTTGACAAATGAGGATATTGAGGATAAAGCACGACATTTTAATGCTCATAATACATTTTTGATGTTGCTTTCTGAAGGGGTTATTCCCGTAGTAAATGAGAATGATGCTATAATCGTTGATGAGATAATGGTTGGAGACAATGACACCTTATCTGCATTGCTAACAAGGCTTATAGATGCTGATTTGCTTATAATACTCTCAGATATTGATGGGTTGTACGATTCAGATCCTAGAACAAATCCTGATGCGAAAATGATACATAATGTTAAGGAGATAACTGATGAAATCAGGGAGTCTGCAGAGGGCGCGGGATCAGATCTCGGAACTGGTGGTATGGCTACTAAAATTAATGCGGCAGAAATAGTAGCATCTTCAAATGCCGCTATGATTATAGCGGAAGGATCAACTCCAAATGTTATTACTGATATTTTAGAAGGAATAGAGATTGGTACATTATTTGAAAAGCACACTAAATAACGATTAATTTAAATTACATATTCTATAGGAGATGAGGAGATAAAATGATGGATTTTGACAATTACATTGTAAATATAGGGAAATTAGCGAAAGACGCGTCTAGAATTATGAGTAATGCAAATACAAATTTGAAAAACGATGCACTCCTAAAAATGGCAGAGGCTCTAATGGACTATAAAGACACTATAATTAAGGCAAATAATATAGATATGGGGCAAGGAAAGAAAAATAATTTATCTGCTGCAATGCTTGATAGACTAATGATAAACCAGGAGAGAATTGAAAAAATGGCAGGCGGACTTAAAAATGTGGCGACTCTTCCAGATCCAATTGGTGAAGGAGTAAAAAGATGGAAGAGGCCAAATGATTTAGATATTTCAATGGTAAGAGTGCCACTAGGTGTTATAGGCATGATATATGAGTCAAGGCCAAACGTAACTGTAGACGCAGCAGCTTTATGCTTAAAGGCAGGTAATGCAATAATCCTTCGAGGCGGGTCAGAAGCTATAAATACTAATATGGCTTTAGCTAATGTTGTTATAAAAGCAGGCATTGAGGCAGGACTTCCAGAAGGGTGTATTCAGCTTATTGATATGGTTGATAGAGAACTTGTAAATAAGCTAGTAAAGCTTAATGAATACGTAGATGTAATTATTCCTAGAGGTGGAAAGGGACTTAAAAAAGCTATTGTAGCAAATGCTACTGTACCGGTAATTGAAACAGGATCGGGCATTTGTCATATATATGTGGATGCAGAGACCGATTTTAATATGGCAGAAGAAATAATAGTTAATGCTAAAACGCAAAGACCGGGAGTGTGTAATGCTGTAGAAACTGTACTTGTTCATAAAGATGTTGCTAGTGAGTTTTTACCAAAACTTTCTGAGAGGCTTTATGGATTAGGTGTAGAAATTAGAATATGTGAAAAAGGAATAGGTATTATTGACCGTGCTAAGGTTGCAACCGATGAAGACTGGGCCACTGAGTATTTGGATTTAATACTTTCGATTAAGGTTGTTGACTCAATGGAAGAAGCTATTGATCATATTTTTAAATATGGAACAAAACATTCTGAGGCTATAATAACTACTAATTATAAAAATTCACAGAGATTTTTAAAGGAAGTAGATGCTTCTTGTGTTTATGTAAATGCTTCTACAAGATTCACAGATGGTAGTGAATTTGGATTTGGTGCAGAGATAGGCATAAGTAATCAAAAACTTCATGCTAGGGGACCAATGGGCCTTGAGCAACTTACAACTACAAAATATCTTATATATGGCGATGGGCAAATTAAAAAATAAGCTGAAGTAAGCGGAAGTAATCCGCTTACTTTTTATTTTTATAATGATTTTTTTTGTACATACATTTAAACACTCTGAGCAATCCTTAATTGCATTAGTTTTTACATTCCTAGGAATATACTTGGTCAATTTAATAGTCCTAAAGATTGTGACAACAGCATCCACATGGATGTTGTTAAGCATTTGTGGAGTTAGATAATAGTAGTTCATAAATTAAAAGTAATAATTTAACATTAAATGAGATAAAACATGAAATGTTAATGATATAATTAGCATATACTTTATTAGTGAATTTACGAAGTTAAATTCTGAAAATTTTAAAAAGGAGCTGGTGTAATGACAATTAATTATGGTCACCGAGGTGCAAGTGCATATTTCCCAGAAAATACAATGCTATCATTTGAAATGGCATTGGAAATGGGATGTACAGGCCTAGAAACAGATGTGCAACTCACAAAGGATGGTGTATTAGTTCTTATTCATGATGAAACGGTGAATAGGACAACTAACGGACAAGGATTTGTAAAGGATTATACTTATAGAGAATTAAATAAGTTAGATGCAGGCTCCTGGAAGGGTGAAGAATTTACAGGCATTAAAATACCCACGGTTGAAGAGCTAATTTATTTAATAAAGGATAAAAACATTATTATTAACTTTGAAATTAAAAGTGGAATAGTAATGTATGAAGGTATTGAGCAAAAACTTATAGACTTAATTTATAAACATAAGATGGTACATAAAGTTATTTTATCTAGTTTTAATCATTATTCTATGGCTAAATGTAAAAAAATATCAAAGGAAATTGATACTGGAGTATTGTATATGGAAGGGCTTTATAAGCCATATAATTATGTAAAGACTGTTGGAGCAAACGCTATTCACCCATATTATCTTTCAGTAAATGCGGAGGTAATAAGAGCGGCTAAAAAGCACAAAACTAACATAAATGTGTTTACTGTGGATGATGAAGAATATATGAAAACCTTTTTAGATATGAAGGTCGAGGGTATTATCACTAATTATCCGGA
>NZ_JAENWL010000105.1 GCF_016650095.1 Clostridium sp.
GTGCTCTCCTCTATGAGAACAATAAAGATTTATGCTTCAAAGATACATTGGCATTATTAAAGGTATCGTCAAGCTTAATAAATTCCCCAAAATATATGCAAGGTGCAGGAATTCTAAATTTAGAAAAATTATTACCATAATCCTTTGCCTAAGATTACCAAATATTTTTTTTACATTAGGTAATAATATATACAGTAAACTACTTTAGGTGTATAATACTAATATCGTTTAATATTTATAATTAGTTAAAAACGATTATCAACATTTAAACAGTGGTATATAATATTATAAATTGACGTTTCTAAGGGGATATTCATTGTTTTGTGCCCCAGCGAAATACTAGGAGGATTATTATGATAAGCGAAAGATTATTAAGTGAACTAAACAAACAAATAAACTTTGAATTTTATTCTGCACATCTTTATTTAGCTATGGCAGCTTATTGCGCCGCAGAAGATTTTGATGGATTCGCTAACTTCTTTAAAATACAAGCTGAAGAAGAAAAATTCCATGCAATGAAATTTTATAATTACGTAAATGAAATGAACGGAAGAATAACACTAGAAGGAATGCCTAACCCTGAAAATGAGTACAGGTCACTTCTTGATGTTTTCAAAGCAGCTTATGCTCATGAAAAAATTGTAACTAGTAAAATTTATAACCTTACTGACATTGCTACTGAAGAGAAAGAACATGCTACTATAAGCTTGCTTAAGTGGTTTATTGATGAGCAAGTGGAGGAAGAAGCTAATTTCAGTGCTCTTATAAAGAGACTCGGAAGAATAAATGATGATCCTACAAGCCTTTATATGTTAGACAGCGAACTGGCAGCAAGAGTTTTTGTTCCACCTGTTACTACTAGATAAAACTTGTAAATTCATAGAATTACCTTATATAGGTTATCTTTTTTAAATACTTTAGGCACATATCAATATTGACATGTGCCTTTACAGTTATGATTATTTTTCTTTTTTCACCTTATAAACATTCAAGTAAGTATACGAGTCTATTTTATGTCATACTTTATAGTCATAATCTTACTATAAATTTTTTATAAGTGTAAGTAAATCACTATATACACCATAAGCAGTTTGCTGAATTTCAGGATTTTTTTCTACTATCTGTACTTCTCCCATTAAATCAGTTGTTATGCATAATATAGAAGATGTAGCATCAATACTACTTAATGTATCATTATTATTTATATAAACTGGATGCACTATGCCTTTTGCTTTGTTACCTTCAATATATCCCTCACATATTAGCTTAATTTTACACTGTTTGTCTTTGGCATTTTCTATATCTTCTAATGTAATATGCGCTATTCCCTGTCTGTCTATTTCAGTAGGGTTTATGTTTGTATCCATTAACACATTTAGTAATGCTGCAGTTTTTGCCGCCGCATCCCATCCATCCATATCCATTGAAGGATCTTCTTCCGCAAACCCTCTTCTTTTAGCTTCTTTAATCGCATTTTCATAACTATTTCCACTTTCCATTTCTTCTAGCACAAAATTAGTTGTAGAATTTAATATCCCTCTAAATGATAGAACTCTACATCCTGGTAGCGTATATTTAACGAAATTAAAAATAGGAGTGCCATCCATTACTATTGTTTCATATAAGAATTGTAGACCTCTCTCTTTTGAATTATCACGAAGCTTTTGATATTTCCAAGCTATCGGACCTTTGTTTCCTGTTATAACATGCATTCCTTTGTCAAAAGCAGCCTCAATATGAGTTATTGCTGGCTCTCCATCATAAATAGATAAAGTGCTCAGCTCAACTAATACATTAGCACTACAGTGTCTTATAACCTGCAATGTCTCCATAGTAACAGTATCCTGTGCACTAGCATCAAAGCTTCCAGTGTTCTTTACCTCTATCAAGGCTTTTGCAAGATCTATGCCCTCACGGTTAATAATTGCACCCTTAGACCTACCTGCAATAGCTGTGACTTTAATAGCGTGCCCTGTATTAGCTTTAATCTCTACGGTATTCGTTATTAACATTCTACAAAATTCCTGTGCTGCATTTCCAAATCCCACTAAACATATATTTATTTCTTCGGTTTTCAATTATACCCCACCTTTCTTTAGTTAACAGTTAACATTTCCAAGCTTAAAATTGTAAGCTTCAAGAGCTCTCTTGTAAGTTACAAGAGCTCTCTTGTAAGTTACAAGAGTTCTCTTCTAACTAAGTCCAGAAGTTCCATAGTTGCTCTTTCTCGTATTTTTTGTCTATTACCGGATAATTTAAGCATCTTGGTTTTAACTTCACCATTTATATATAAACCTACATATACAAGTCCAACTGGTTTTTCAGCACTTCCGCCATCAGGACCCGCAATACCAGTGGTTGAAATTCCAATACTAGTACCTGCCGTTTTTGCTATTCCACGCGCCATTTCTTCTGCCACTTCACTGCTTACTGCACCGTACTTATCTAATGTTTCTCTCGAAACTCCTAATCTATTGATTTTAGCCTCGTTACTATAAGTCACCGCCCCATCCATAAACACAGAAGATATCCCTGGGGAGTTTATAAGCTTCGCTGCTACCATTCCCCCTGTGCAAGATTCAGCTGTTGCTATAGTTAACTTTTTATTTACCAGCATTTCGCAAAGTACATCTTCTAATGTAGCATTTCCTTCTCCATAAATGTTGCTGCCAAGTCGGCTACGTATTTCTGCTTCCATAGGCGCAATAAGTTTTATTCCTTCGACCTCAGTAATAGCCTTTGCTGTAATTCTAAATGTCATTTCTCCTGCTTTAGCATAAGGTGCAACAGTCGGATTAGTCTGATTATCCAATATATCTTCTATCATTTCTGCCGCGCTACTCTCTCCAACTCCAATAACTCTTAGCACCTTTGAAACTAATACGCCTTGCTGAAACTTCTGAAGATAAGGAACTACAGCCTCTTCAAACATAGGTTTCATTTCCCAAGGTGGTCCAGGTAAAAGTGCAATTATCTTTTCATTCTCCTCAATTATACATCCTGGTGCTGTACCATTATTATTAGGAAGTATCACTGCATCTGTTGGAAAATACGCCTGTTTTTTATTGCTTTCTCCCATTGGTCTATTCATGTCTTTAAAATAACTCTCAATAATTTTTAGAGAAGCTTCATGAACCACACTTTGTTTCCCAAAATACTCAAAAGCTATTTCCTTAGTTATATCATCCTTTGTAGGCCCTAGTCCTCCGGTAGCTATAACTAGGTCAACTCTACTAAAAGCTAATCTATATGCCTCCAAAAGCCTTTCTGGATTGTCTCCAACTACTGACTGATGGTAAACTGATATTCCTAAATCCGCAAGTCTCTTAGAAATATATTGTGAATTTGTATTGACTATATCTCCGAGTAATATTTCTGTTCCCACTGCTAATATTTCTGCTTTCATAATAATTTCCCCCTCTGGTACCGCTCGCAAAGCACGTGGCAAGTAACCGCCTATAATGCCCCGAATATTTAATACCCTTTTTTCAAATCTACTACATTTACTAACTCTTTACCTTGTACATATTTTTTCATGTTTTTATAGATAAGATCAAATCTTCTCTCATTTCTCATCTCTGATATCCATGAACTATGAGAAGTTAATATAACATTGTTTAAATCCCATAATGGATTATGTTCTTTTAAAGGTTCTTCTTCATATACGTCTATTGCTGCACCTGCGAGCTTTCCATTTCTTAAGCTCTTAATTAGATAAACTTCATCCACAATACTACCTCTCGCTACATTTATAAAAAAAGCTCCGTTTCTCATTGCATTAAATCTATCTTCATTAATTAAATGATGAGTAGTTTTGGTATATGGTATTGTACCCACAACCACATCACATAGCTTTAGCATATAATCAAGCTCACGCATGTCGTAACATTTATCAAAATATTGAATATCTCTACCATCTGTATTTACACCTAATATGTTTACCCCAAAGCCTTGAAATCTTTTAGCTGCCTCCATTGCTATAGTACCGGTCCCTATAAACCCTATAGTTCTACCATATAGTTCCATAATACTAGTATCCATTTTCCATTTTCTATTAGCTTGATTCTCATATAGACCCTTGCTATTCTTAAAAAGCTCTAGTGTTTTTAATACAATCCATTCCCCCATAGGTATACTGTAACCACCTTTATTATTCGTAATTATAATAGAAGTGTTTTTAACATACTCCATTGGCAGTTGATCAATTCCTATGCTAGATAATTGAATCCATTTTAGCTTTTTCATTTTCTTTATATCAAGCGTTCTAAATGGATCATAACAAACTAAAACTTCTATGTCCGCAAGTTTTTCACTATAAATTAAATCCTGCTCTTTCATTACCTCTATATCATACCCGAAAGCTTCTATATCTTTAATTTTATCTCCGCCATAGTTGTATGTGAAAAGTGCTTTAGTAGCCATATAAATCCTCCTTTTAAAAAAGGTGCCGCAAGGCACCTCTACATTATTTAAATACATTTACCAAATCAATAAATATGTCTTTATTCTCTTTAAGTTTAGTTTCATTTCCCAGCACACAAAAATAGTTTCCTTTTATAACATCATCTAATAGTGGTTTAAAAGACTTAATATCCTCTGCATTTGTACTTAATACTTCATCTCGCTCCACTTGTCTTTGCGCCTCAGTAATACCTCTTATATAAAATGCTGTTGCCCTCTCACCTTTCATAGAAGGTGTTAATGGTGAATCAAGTTCACTGATTGTTCCTATAATATATTTGGTCATTTCTCTCTTTGAAGCTTCAAAGTTTCCTATATAATCACATATTCCATCGTAAGCATTTAAAGTCTCTTTCACGTTAGGATCACGATAAGATACGAAAACTACATTCCCGCTTCTAGCTAAGTTTGCAAAAGCACCATATGCACCACCTTGCACACGTACTCTATTCCATAAGTAGTCGAGACTAGCAATAGTTTTAAGTACTAACATCTTGCCTGAATAGGAATATCCCTGCTTAATGAAGTTATAGCCTTTAGCTACATACTGAACATCTGATGAAGTTAATAATCCTTCATTATTTTTATTTAAATTAAAATTATATTCTGCATCTGGCAATTTGTTTTCTCCTAATATATTCATAATTTTAGGTAACTCGCCCGCAAAAGCAGTATATATATCTTCTTCTCCAGTAACACTTATTATAAGGTTGTTTTTGTTAAATATCAGCTCTGCTACCTTTTTTAAATTCCCAATAATTTCTTCTGATTTTTTATCAAAATCTTTTTCTATTTCATTTATAAATTTATAAAAAGATATTCCTGTAGTGCTTTCTATATAAGCGGAAGCTGGTGAGAAGTAAGAAGTAAGTCTTCCAGCTGCTACCATATGGCCTCTATCAACAATCTTCATTTCTAGCCTTGATTTCAATTGTTGAATTAACTCCTTCAAACGTTTCTTTTCATCAAATTTAGTTGTACTAACTATTTCTGCCATTAAATCAAATAACTTAGGAATCTTAGGAACTAGTGCTTTAGTCTTTACTACGAGCTTTGGGCTATATTTTTCAAAATCTCCACTTTCTCCATATACCTCTGTAGTAAAATGAATTCCACCAGTATGAATATTAATTTCATTAGATAAATCAGAATAATTTGTATTCTTCGTACTTACCCTTCCTAAAATAGTTGATAATAAGGTTACATAAGGTAGTAACTCCATATCTACTTTTTTAGCATCAAATAGTAGATTAATATAGCCAATTTTATTAGTAAATATGTTATGAGATAGTACCTTTACCCCTTGTTCATCCTTTTCTTTTAAAGGTAAATGTTCTACTTTATTTTCAATATCCGAAAGTTCAAGTAAAGGAATAGTTTCAAGCACTTCCACCGAATCTGGTGCCATTTGTCTTTCTTTAAGAGCTTTTGTACCTTGCACTATTTCATCTATTTGTTTTTCTGAAAGGCTCGCCTTATACTTAGCTAGTTTTTCTTCTACTGCCTTTGACTTTTGTTCTGCAAGGCCTTTTTTGCCATTCAATATGACCATAGAACTATGGGTATTATTTATTAAATACTTTTCAATAAGATTTTCAAAATAATTAGTAGTTAACGCAGCTTTTATTTTACTTAAATAGCTTTCATACTCTAAATGCATAGTTGGATCTTTGTCATAAAGCCAGCTGTCCATACTAGTTATATAATAGAATAATCCTTTTGGGAATCCACCTAAATCAGCTTCTCGAAGTTTAAATTCCGTAATATTGATACAAGCTTCTATTAGTTTTTTGTCTATTCCCTCTTTAACTAAATTCTTCAAAGTTGTAAATACAACTTCCTTAAATTTTTCTTTTTCACTTTCATTAGAGTTTTTTGCTACTATACTAAATACAGGTTGCAATATGCTATTATCAAAGCTTCCGAATACATCCTTTCCAAGATCTGCATCGATAAGTGCTTTCTTCAAAGGCGCTGCCGCACTCTCTAATAATAAATATTCTAAAATTTCAAAAGCTAAATGGAGTTCTGGCTGGCTAATATTATCGCCTGATACAAAGTTCATACTTAAGAAAGTTTTGTCCCTCTCATCATCATCATCGGAAATAGGATATTCTATCTTAACTTCTTCCATGCTACTAAACGATTTTTGAAGCTTAATAGCTGAATCTACGGGAATTCTATCAAAATCATTTAAATAGCCTTCACTAATAAATTGTAACTGTTTATCAATATCTCCATCTCCATATAAGAATATATAGCTATTTGACGGATGATAATATTTTTTATGGAACTCTAAAAATTCCTTCTGCGTTAAATCTGGTATAAATTCTGGATCTCCACCGGATTCCACACCATAAGAAGTGTCTGGAAATAAGGATTCTTGAACCTTCCGCATAAGGCATCCCTCTGGAGACGAGAATGCACCCTTCATTTCATTATAAACTACACCTTTATAAGTTAGTTTGTCTTCCTTGTTTTCTAATTCATAATGCCAACCTTCTTGCATTAATATTGCTGGCTCCGAATATATGTTTGGATAAAAAACTGCATCTAAGTACACATCCATAAGATTAAAAAAGTCTTTTTCATTTTTACTAGCTAGAGGATATATTGTCTTATCAGAAAAAGTCATAGCATTTAAAAATGTATTTAAAGATCCCTTTATGAGTTCCACAAAAGGCTCCTTGGTTGGAAACTTTCTAGAGCCACAAAGCACTGAATGTTCTAGTATATGTGGAAGCCCATCGCTATTTTTAGGTGGTGTTCTAAATCCTATAGAAAACACCTTGTTATCATCATCATTTTCTATATGCATAAGCCTGGCTCCACTTTTCACGTGTTCAAACAATCTTGTCACCGAATTTAACTCTTCTATATTTTTCTCCTCTGTTAACTTAAATCCATGGTATGTACTTCCTATTATAAACTTCATTTATGTCCTCCTTATACTTTCTTTGAGAGTTTAAAACACTTATTAAGTGCTTCATATCCTGTAAACTTGCACCATACAATTTGCATGACACCTACCGATAATAAAAAATCACCTATTATATTCATTATACACCACTTTATTCCTTGCTGCCATCAAGCTAAATCATTTTATATATCTATCTTTCCACATTTTTATTTTGTCTATACTATAGATGAAAAACAAAATTATATATTACTCTGATTGTTCCTACTTAAACTAAAATAATTTTACCGAATGAACATTTTATAATTTATTACAAGGGCATAAAACCCCCAGCAAAAAGTTACTGAGGGCGTATAGGTAGCATATTAAACAAACACCAAAGACCTGACGAAGTTGAATTGCTATAGTATTGGAACAATTATCTTACCTAGAGTATTTACAAAGTTAAAATCATCAAACCCGAATTCTTTTGCCTGCGTTGATTCCGTAAGGTATAATACTCCTTTTATCGAGTCACCTTGAATCAATGGAATAGCCATAACAGACTGCCAATTTGGAACACCTGTAATCGCATCATACTCAGTTATTGTATCCCAATCTATCTTGCATACTCCCTGTTTACTGTCAATTACAGATTTTATTATTTTCTCATTATACGTATCTATATCCATCCATTCATTTTTTAAAATCCTTCTTGAATATTTGCAAATAATATTCTCATTCTCCATAATAAACAAAATTCCATTTTGTGCTTCTGTAATTTCAATAATTCTACCTAATAAACTATATATTTTATCTTCTCTGCTTGCATTTATGTTTATAAGCTCAATTAATTCTATCATAGCAAGCACATTTCTATGGTCTTGAAGCGCATTACCAGATATTATTCCAGTAAGTTTATCAGTTCTTTTAGCCTTTTTAGAAAATTCACTATTCCAAATAGCATATCTATTTCGTCCCTGATTTTTTGCAACGTATAAAGCTTCATCTACCCTCTGGGCTAATTCCTCTTGCCACTCACCGTGAAGAGGATACGTAGCAACTCCCAAACTTACGGTAACATCATGTCTATTATCTAGTATTTTTTCTCCTTCTATTTTGCATCGTAGTTTTTCAGCCACAAGTTCAGCATCGCAAATACCAGTACCAGGAAGAATAACAATAAACTCTTCACCACCATATCTACCTACAATATCTGTTTCCCTCAGATTGCTTCTCACAACATCGCATACCCTTTTTAATACATAATCTCCTGTCCTGTGTCCAAACTTATCATTTACCATTTTAAAATGATCTAAATCATACATAATAAGAGAAAATTCACTTCCAGTTTTACTTGCTGATTCAATTTGTTCACCTAAAGCCTCTTCTAGATATTTTCTAGTAAGTGTTCCAGTCAATTTATCAATAGAGGAGCTTAATCTGAACTTATATTTTTCAATTATCATACCTATAACCTTACTGAGCTCCATACATTTTTTCATACTATCATTGTTAATATTATTTAATGCCCTTTGTGATTCAATGTATATATATCCAATCACATGCTTACTATCATGTGTATTTTTTCTTCGCTCATTTTTAATAAAGCCCTTTTCATTTGTGTTTTCCATAATAACAGGAATACAAATGGATGCTTTTAAAGCATTATGGATATTAATTATATCCCCATTTATATTTTTTTCAAAAGATGCATCATTTACTAAAACTGCTCTCTCTATGCTTAAAATTTTAGATAATACCTCTTGGCTTTGTGGCAATTCATATCTTCTATCACTAGATGCAATAACTTTATAATCTTTGTCATTATCACTCATAATAATAATAGTTCCCCTTGTTGCTAACGTTATATAGACCAAATAATCAATTATAAGTTCTAAGTTTTTCGCATTATCCGATTGCAGATTTTCTAACACACCACTTAGGTCATGGATATCTTCATGAAGGGAAGATGAATATATTTTTTTTATAGACTTAATAAAGTTCTTATTCTTTAAAATATCTTTATGATTTACTTGCCCTAGTAGATTTATTAGTCCTTCTTCATCACTAACCACAACAGCCTTAAATACCAACACTTTCATATCTTTATTACTCTTATAATAATTATTAATACATAGAAATTTATTAAAAGGCTTCAACGCATTATTTAATTTAATATAAGTTAATCTATATTGCACAGGTAATCGAAGAATTATATCCTTTAATATACCACAAGCCTCAAGATAGTAAATTACTGCATACAAATAATCCTTTTTATCAAAGTAATAATCACCAATTGCAGTATATATTTTCCAACTTGACTCTATTTCTTTATATTTTTTTGAATATTCTAAGGCTTTATTGAAAAATATAGTGCTCTTCTTCTTTTCAAGTAACCCATCAACGTATAATTTTTTAATATACCCCCTCTGATCCTTTAAATCAATGTCTATCTTATTA
>NZ_JAENWL010000409.1 GCF_016650095.1 Clostridium sp.
AACATGTATAAATATGATGTTCAAGTAATATTTAAAAATGATACATCAATCTTAGAAACAGACAGAATAAAAAAGCTTGATGGTGTAGACAAGGGTGAAAGTGTAATGAGTGGAGTCATTAAAGTATCTAAAGGTGATAAAAGTGAAAGTGCTACAATTAATGTAATGGAGGATACAATCTCCCTCATGGTGCCTTCTATGGAGGCAATGAAGAGTATGGTTATGCCTAGTGACGGGGTTATAGCATCAACTTCCCTTTCAAAAAAGTTAAATGTTCAAAAGGGGGATATCATTGACTTTGTAGTTTCGGGGAAAAATGATATAAGAAAGGTAAAGGTAGTAGACATTAAGGACAACATCACAGGCTGTTATATAAGTAGGTCCCTATGGAGAGAAATGGGAGAGGAATATACACCATCTTTTCTATATATAAATACAAAAGAGCCGGCTAGTTTTATAAAAAGCACAGAAAAATATGACTTTATCCTTGCTGTGAAACAAAAGAGTGAACTAGTAGATTCTATAAATAGTCAGATGAGTGCAATGAACACAATTGCTTTTATACTTATCGTTTTCGGTGGAGTTCTTGCTCTAGTAGTTTTATATAATTTGGGGATTTTAAATTTTTATGAACGAATGAGAGAACTTGCGACTCTAAAGGTACTGGGGTTTATGAATAATGAAATAAAGACATTGGTTTTAAGAGAAAACACTATTTTCACCATTATTGGGATTATTGTTGGAATGCCAATGGGGGTAGGACTCACAACATTTATAATGTCTGCGAGTGCTCAAGAAGATATGACTTTTTCACCTTATATTAAGGTGGTTACTTTTCTATATGCAGCAGGTTTAACCTTTATGTTTTCTGTTTTTGTTAATATGCTTCTTAGCAAAAAGCTAAAACAGATTGATATGCTTGGAGCTTTGAAAAGCGTAGAGTGATGAATATTTATATTGAAATATACAATTTGTAAAAATTGATGGGGGAATGGGATAAAATGAAAGAATTTTTTTCGAAAAAGTATGCAAAGTATGTAGTAGGTGCTCTTCTAATAGTGGTGGTTTTTAGTTTATATAAGTCACCCATAATTCAAAATAAACTTACCGCGAATGCTCCGCTGCAAAAGACTGCTACAGTAGAAAAGGGAGATATAAAGCTTTTGGTTACAGGTACAGGATATGTTTATTACGATAAAACATCATCTATAGTGTCAAAGGTTAGTAGTAAAGTTACAAATATTTATTTTAAAGAAGGTGACAGCGTTAAAAAGGGAGACTTGATTTGTGAATTTGATGATTCTGATGCTCAGTTAAATTTGAGGCAAATAAAGAATGACTTAGTTACAAATAAGCTTTCAAACAGTTCAAATGCTATTCAGATTGATAAGCTTTCTATTGCGACACCTTTTGCAGGTCAAATTAGCAATATTACAGTAAAGAATGGTGATATTGTTCAAAAGGGAGGAGAATTATTCACTATAGCGGATACTTCAAAGCTTAGGCTTTCAGTTGAATTTAATGCTACAGATATAAATAAGATATCTGTAAATCAAGCTATTAATGTAAATTTAACTTCGCTTATGCAGACCGCCACTGGTATTGTTACATATAAGAGCAATAAAGCTATATCCACAAGCGCTGGAGGGCAGTTATACACTGTTGAGATACAAATAAATAATCCGGGCGGTGTTACAGAAGGAATGGATGCAAGTGCATCTATGGAGACAGCTAGCGGAAGTTTAGCAAGTACAAATTCGGGGACTTTGGAATGCATAAAAAAGACATCAGTTATAAGTGAAACTGGTGGAACAGTAAGTAGTATTTCTATTAAAAAAAATCAACAAGTGGGTGCGAACCAAAATGTTATTACAATCAAAAATGATGATATTGTAATAAATAAAGAAATTGGTAATTCTAAGATAGCATCCTCAGAAATTCAGATAGCCTCCTCAGAAAATCAACTTAAATACTATAAAATATATGCACCTATAGATGGGATAATAGCTGTGCAGAGTATGAAAGTAGGAAATAGTATTAGCATAGGAGAACCTTTAACTACTATTGAAGAAAAAAGTGTAGTCCAAGCCGATGTAGATATAGATGAACTTGATATATCTAAGGTTGCTATAGGACAAAGGGTACAGCTTACTGTTGATGCTGTTGCGGAAACAATGGAAAACCCTATAGTGGGCGAAGTTGTAAAAATACCTCTTAATGGAGTTTCTAAGAATGGAGTAACAAATTTTGCTGTAACTGTTAGAATTAATGAACGACGGGAAATGCTGAGGGGTGGTATGAATGTTACTGCTGCGTTGGAGGCAAAGAGTATAACTAATGTGTTGTTCCTTCCTAAAGAGGCAGTAACAAAGTTTGAAGGGAAAACAACGGTAATGCTTAAAGAAGGTGAGGGAGATGCGATGCAGAAGGAGGTTGAGGTTGGAGAGAGTAATGGGTCTCTTGTAGAAATTAAGAGTGGACTCAAAGAAGGAGATGTAGTAGTTCTACCGGAGGTAATGTAGAGTATAAAATTCTCCTGCGTGCCTTGCAATGTGAACTCGAAGCGTGAAATTTGATTAAGGAATTCTAATCTTTTGCTCGCATAAAATTCCCTACCGCTCACATTCGCCGTCCTGGCTCAGGTTCGCTAGCCTGCCGTCCTGGCAGGCTTACGGGAATTTTATGCTCGCAAAAGAAGAATTACTAAATCAAATTTCAATGTTTCTTCGTTTCTCATTGCAAGTCACTGCGGAGAAAGAATATGCTTAGCATTCAGCTACGGTATAAGCTGCCATTCGGCAGGCTTAGGGAAGGTTATAGTGGCAAGAGGAGAATTACTAGGAGAAAGAACATGATTAATATTCAGCTACGGTTATAAGCTGCCGGTTGGCAGGCTTACGAGAATGGCTAGGTAGAAGGTCCTACTTAGGCATCAGATATATGATTATAATTTTCCTTATAAATATGTGATTAAGAA
>NZ_JAENWL010000435.1 GCF_016650095.1 Clostridium sp.
AAATATGTACTAGATAAATATAATTCAAGGGGGGCAAATATGAATAAAAAAATTATTGTATCAATAGGATTAGGGCTTTTATTAGTTAGTATGTTAGTAGGGTGTAAGAAGGATACTAAAACAACTTATGATAGTATAATGGACAAAAAAGAGATGACATACACAATGTCAGGACAGTATCCACCTTTTAATTTTATAGGTGATGATGGAAAGGTGCAAGGATTCGATATTGACATAGCCAGTGCAATTGCTGAAAAACTGGGAGTTAAGGCAGTTCCAATTACTACTGAATGGGAAGGAATCGTAGCTTCACTAATTGCTAAAAGATCTGATCTAATAATTGGAAGTATGGGGGTTACCGAGGAGCGTAAAGAGAAAGTTAACTTCACAGACCCTTATTATCATGGTGGAGCACAATTCTTTGCTAAAAAAGGAACAACTCTAAAGAGCATTAAAGATTTGAAAGATGGTAAAGTAGGCGTTGTAACAGGAACGACTTTCCAACCATTTTTAGAAAAAATGGATAATATATCTAAGATTGTCCAATTCCAAAGCGATGTAGACAATTTTAAGAGTGTAGATCAAGGTAGGGCAGATGGACTTGTAACTGATTACTTTGTAGGACTAGTAGCACCAAAAAAATATGGAGTAGATATTGAACCTGTTGGTCCATTACTTTATGTTGACGATAATGCTATAGCAATAAGAAAAGAAGATACAAAATTATTAGAAGTAGTAAACAAAGCTTTAAAAGATATTATAGCAGATGGCACATATGAAAAAATCAGTATGAAGTGGTTTGGTATCAATCTTCAAGATGTAAATTAATAAGTATATCCTTATTAATCTACACAAAAGCTATCAGTGAACTGTGACACGTCACCCTCTGATAGCTTTGTTATATAACATTAAAAATGGGAGGGGTTTTATGCCAGAATTATTTGATGGTATAGTTGCGTTTTTTACAACTGTAATTAAATATTTCCCTAAATTTATTCCTGGGGTTATATGGACATTAAAGTTAGCATTTTTTTCAATATTATTTGGAACAATTCTTGGTTTGATAGTAGCCATGATAAAGCTAACTAAGAAAAAGTATTTAACAGTTTTTATGGACTTATACATTTCTGTTGTTAGAGGAACTCCTCTATTGTTGCAACTTTATTTTATTTTCTATGGACTACCTGGCATGGGAATTTATATTGCGAGTTTTCCGTCAGCCATTATTGGATTAACCCTTCATAATGGTGCTTATATTAGTGAAATTTTCAGAGGGGCAATTGAGTCTATTGATTACGGGCAAAGAGAAGCAGCAAGATCCCTTGGCATGAGTAAATGGCAAGCGATGAAACGAGTTGTTTTGCCTCAAGCGTTTAAACGCTCGATACCTGCTTTGGGTAACCAGTTTATTATAGCTGTTAAAGATTCTTCACTTGCTAGTGTAATAACAATCACAGAAATTATGTTACTTGCTAAGCAATATGCTTCAGTAACTTATGATGTTTTCCCTATTTTCTTTATAGCCGCTATCTATTATATTTTAATAATAACAGTAATTACAAAGTTGCTTAGAAGAATTGAATTAAAATTAAAAATAAGTGAGAGGTGATTGTATGAGCATGATAGAACTTAAAAATTTACATAAATATTTTGGTGATCTTGAAGTTTTAAAAGGAATTGATCTAACAGTAAATGAAGGTGAAGTGGTTTGTTTAATTGGAAGTAGTGGTTCGGGGAAGAGTACGCTGCTTAGATGCATTAATTTCTTAGAGAAGAAAACAGAGGGCGAAATATGGATTGATGGAAACATAGTTCACACAAGAGAGGAAAATATTAATCAGATTCGTCAAAAGGTTGGTATGGTTTTTCAACGCTTCAACTTATTTCCTCACATGACTGTTATTCAAAACGTTATGGAAGGACTAGTTACCATTAAGAAAATGCCTAAAAACCAGGCGAAAAAGTTGGCACTGGAACTTATAAGAAAAGTGGGTATTGAAGATAAAGTAGATGAATATCCTGCAATGTTATCAGGTGGACAGCAACAAAGAGTAGCAATTGCTAGGGCTCTGGCTATGGAACCTAAAGTCATTTTATTCGATGAACCTACATCAGCTCTTGATCCAGAATTAGTTGGAGAAGTGCTTAAGGTTATGAAAGACCTAGCCAAAGATGGAATGACAATGATTGTCGTTACACATGAAATGGGATTTGCAAAAGAAGTGGCCGACCGTGTTATTTTTATTAACGAA
>NZ_JAENWL010000035.1 GCF_016650095.1 Clostridium sp.
AACTTATTTAAATGTTATAATCTTGACATTAATTGAAAAGTAATATAAAATAAATACAAATACTGGTTTAGCATATTAAAATTGTTACCAAATTGAATAAATATAGCACCTTTTCTAGCTTTCATGTTTACTCTTAATAGACTTGAAAATAAGCAAAGGAGGTGTTGATAATCAATGAGTAATCAAACAATACTCATAATAGCTTGCGCTATTGTGATTGTTTTAGTAGGTATTTTTGTTGCAATTTATTGGAGAAAAAATATATCTCAAGCAAATATTTCTGGGGCTGAAAAAGAAGCTAAAAGAATTCTCGACGAAAGTGTAAAAGATGCCGAATCGAAAAAGAAAGAAGCTATTTTAGAAGCTAAAGAAGAAGCTCACAGACTTAGGACTGATTTAGAAAAAGAATCAAGAGAAAGACGTAATGAAGTTCAAAGGTTAGAAAGAAGAAACATCCAAAGAGAGGAATCTTTAGATAAAAAAAGTGACGTGCTGGAGAGAAAAGAAGAAAATATTAATAAAAAGCAACAAAAAATTGAGATGTTAGAAGCAAGTGTACAAGATTTATACACAAAGCAAAGGGAAGAATTAGAAAGATTATCATGCTTAACAGCTGATGAAGCTAAACAACTCTTGTTAGATGAAATTAGAAAAGAAATCAAACACGACGCTGCAATTATGATTAAGGAAATTGAAACTAAAGCAAAAGAGGAAGCAGATAAAAAAGCAAGGGAAATTATTACTTATGCAATTCAAAGATGTGCAGCTGATCATGTTGCAGAAACAACAGTTCATGTGGTTTCGCTTCCTAATGATGAGATGAAAGGAAGAATAATAGGTAGAGAGGGTAGAAATATTCGAACTCTAGAAACTCTTACAGGCGTAGATTTAATAATAGATGATACTCCAGAAGCAGTAATTCTTTCAGCATTTGATCCTATAAGGCGTGAAGTTGCTAGAATAGCACTTGAAAAGCTAATAGTGGATGGGCGAATTCATCCTGCTAGAATTGAAGAAATGGTAGATAAAGCTAAAAAAGAAGTTGATAGCGATATAAGAGAAGAAGGAGAACAAGCAACTTTTGAAACTGGAGTACATGGTCTTCATTCGGAAATTATCAGGTTACTTGGAAGACTTAAATACAGAACTAGTTATGGACAGAATGTATTAAAGCATTCTATAGAAGTTTCATATTTAGCTGGACTTATGGCCTCTGAACTTGGAATTGACCCAACACTCGCTAAAAGATGTGGACTGCTTCATGATATAGGTAAAGCTGTAGACCATGAGGTAGAAGGACCACATGCACTTATAGGCGCAGAAATAGCTAAAAAACACCATGAATTACCTAGTGTAGTAAATGCTATTGCAGCACATCATGGTGATGTTGAGTTACAATCTCTTGAAGCAATACTCGTTCAAGCAGCTGATGCTATATCAGCTGCAAGACCAGGTGCAAGAAGAGAAACATTGGAAGCTTACATCAAAAGATTGGAAAAATTAGAAGAAATTGCGAATTCATATGAAGGTGTAGAAAAATCGTATGCTATTCAAGCTGGAAGAGAAGTTCGAATTATGATTAAGCCAGAAATAATAGATGATGCTGGCGCTGTTGAAATGGCAAGAAATTTGGTTAAGAGAATTGAAAATGAATTAGAGTACCCAGGCCAAATTAAAGTGAATGTAATAAGGGAAACTCGAGCGATTGATTATGCTAAATAAACCAATATAATATTAAAATCCTCTTGAAATTTAGAGCTTTTCCAAATTTTAAGAGGATTTTTTTTATGTTTGTAGAATAATACAAATATAGCAATTAAATGTACTGATAGGAGGTTTAATATGGAAGTATTGAAAGTCTCAGCAAAATCAAGCCCTAATTCAGGAGCACTAGCAGCGGGTCTACGTTATTTTTTTGGAAATGAATTTAATAATTCAATTGTCCAATTTAAATAGAACTAATATAAGAATATACAAAAAATACATATTGGAGGTAAGAAAAATGATATTATCTAAAAAAGCGGAACAAATAGCACCATCCTTAACATTAGATATAACAGCAAAAGCTAAAAAAATGAAGGCTGATGGAATAGATGTCATAGGATTTGGGGCTGGTGAACCTGATTTTAATACACCCAAAAATATTCAAGATGTAGCAATTAAAGCAATCCAAGAAGGAAAGACCAAATATACTCCTGCTTCGGGAATTATGGAGTTAAAGCAAGCAATAATTAATAAATTAGATAAAGAAAATGACTTAACTTATGTGCCTTCCCAAATTATAGTTTCAACTGGAGCAAAGCAATGCTTAGCGAATGTATTTCAGGCTATTTTAAATCCGGGAGACCAAGTTTTAATTGCAGTACCATATTGGGTAAGTTATCCAGAGTTAATTAAATTAGCAGACGGAGAACCTGTTTATGTAGAAACAGAAGAAATTAATGCATTTAAGTTAACAATCGAAAATCTTAATGAGGCATTAACTTCTAAATCTAAAGCAATAGTAGTAAATAGTCCAAATAACCCTACAGGAACAGTATATTCAAAGGAAGAACTTACAAAAATTGCTGAGTTTGCAAAAGTAAACAACTTAATCATAATATCAGACGAAATTTATGAAAAATTGTTATATGGAAGTAATGGTCATATTAGTATAGCAAGTATTTCTGAGGATGCATATAATAGAACTATTGTAATTAATGGTGTTTCTAAAGCGTATGCAATGACAGGATGGAGAATCGGTTATGCTGCTGGTAGCACAGAAGTAGTGAAATTAATGACTAACATTCAAAGTCATACTACTTCTAACCCTAACTCAATTGCTCAATATGCATCAGTTGAAGCTTTAAATGGAGAGCAGGCTGGAGTAATCAAAATGATTGAACAATTTAAGATAAGGCGAGATTACATGGTAGAAAGAATTAATAATATTAATAATTTATCTTGCATGAAACCTGAAGGTGCTTTTTATGTTATGGTTAATATAGGCAATGTTTTAAATAAATCTATAGACGGAAAAGTTATAAGTGATTCAATTGTTTTTTCAGAACTTTTACTTAAAAAAGAAAAAGTTGCTGTTGTACCAGGTATAGCATTCGGAGTAGATAATTTTGTTAGACTCTCATATGCTACTTCAATGGAAAATATAAAAAATGGACTTGATAGAATAGCAAAGTTCGCTTCTAATATTTAAAATTGATTTACAGACTTTTTAATGATATTATGATATTATGAGTTAATAGTAAACTGTTATATATTAACTCATACTATTATTAAAGTATTGAGGTGAAGTGAATTGGTAACAAAAGAAGTTATGGTTAGTAATCCTAAAGGATTACATGCAAGACCAGCTACATTATTAGTAAGAAAAGCTGCTTCTTTCAAATCAGATATAGGTATAGAATATATGGGTAAAAAGGCTAACATTAAGAGCTTGATAGGTATTTTATCTCTAGGAGTTGGCCCTAATAACCTTGTAAACGTTATAGCTAATGGTGTTGATGAGAAATTAGCATTAGAACAAATAGTAAACCTAATAATATCTCTAGAAGAATGATTATAGTGTGTAAATTTAGGAAAGCTGCTAACTTACTGTTTGCAGTTTTTTTTAATTTATATAAATAAAAAAATAAGGAGAATATATGTGCTAAGTAATCTTATAGAATTAAATTGTAATTCTGATGTGATTTTAGATAATAAACACTTTATATTATACTTTCTTGAAATTAAATCTAGGAAAAGTATTTATACTTCTAAAAGCTATGAACGCGATATAAAAGATTTTTTTTGTGTGCATTCTATTTCTGATATCACCATAGAAGATATTAAAAAGGTGTCTATAATACATACACAAAATTTTATAATTAAGTTAATGGACAAAAATATGTCGTCTGCAACTATAAATAGAAAAATATCATCATTGAGTGCTCTCTATAAGTGGTTATTAAAATACCAAGACAATTCTACAGATATTCAAATAATTAAGTATAATCCTTTTGGAAATCTAAAAGAAGAAAAACCAGTTATAAACAATAAAGAAACTGAGTTCTTAACAAAAGGAGAGTGTAGTGTTCTATTAAATAGTATAGATACATCCACTATATTAGGACATAGAAATAAAACTATATTAGCACTTGCTTTAACCACTGCCTTAAGAAAATCTGAGATTATAAATATTAAAATAAAGCATATCACCACACATACGGGTTATGATGTAGTAAAAGTAAGGAGAAAAGGTGGGAAAGAGGATATAGTAAAACTTCAAAAAAGCGTTCTTGATATGATTAATCAATATATTTTGATTACTAAAAGAAGTAAGTTAAAGAGTGGGGAGGAGTATTTATTTATTGGTCATTCAACTAACGGCAATAATAAAGAAAAATTAGATGCAAGCACTTTAAATTACATGATAAAAAAGGTATGCAAAAATGCAGGTATAGATAAAGCGTTACAGGTGCATTCTACCAGGCATACAGCTATTACACTAGCAATTTTAGCTGGGGCTACAGTAGAAAAAGTCAGGGATTTTGCGGGACATAAAAATTTAGCTACTACTAATCGATATATTCACTCAATAGATAAGTTGAAAAATAATGCTGGAGATTTAATTGATGTATTTTAAAGATTAAATGGCCTAAATTTTAAGTTAGTAATTATTTGAGGTTAAAGTATTAGGAAGTTTAGAGATAACTGAAAATAATGATAAACAGCGCTACATGGATAATTAAAGAGATCAGGCTATAATTAGGCCTTTGACTCTGTTTCGGACTTTTCAGATGGTGTAACAGCGGATAAAGGGGTTAAGAAAGTCACTTTCTTAATCTTTTGTTTCTTACCAAAGGTATTTATGGGTCTAACATATAACAACATTTGTTATAGATTAAAGGGTAAGAGACGTACAGTTTTTATTAGTATAAAATATTTCTAGGAGGAAGACATGAAAATAGGATATGCATGCATACCACTTACAACAAATGCAAGAACAAATAGAAGATTAACACTAAAAAATTTCTCTGAAAAGATGTTTTTAGAGGTACTAGAGCAAAATCTAATAGATTTAAGAGCAATACTCGCGAATAATGAAAAATATAATATAAAGTTATTTAGAATAAGTTCAGATATAGTGCCACTCGGAAGTCACAGTATTAATGAAATTAAGTGGTATAAACATTTTCAAAATGAATTAAATGAGATAGGTGAATATATAAAAAAGAGTGGCATGAGGGTTTCTATGCACCCAGGGCAGTATACAGTACTCAATGCGGAAAAAGAAGAGATTGTAGCAAAAGCAATTATTGATTTAGAATATCACGCTAGATTTCTTGATTCCCTAGGTATCGATTCAAGTAATAAGATAATACTTCATATTGGTGGAGGGTATGGTGATAAGAGTGCTGCTATAAATAGGTTTATTGAAAATTTTAAAAGATTGTCGCCCTCTGTGAAGGATAGACTTGTAATTGAAAATGATGGAAAAATATTTGATATTGATGACTTATTTTTTGTAAGTAAGCGAATTAATATACCAGTAATATTTGATAACCTTCACCATCAGTGTAATCATAAAATGGAGGTGCCGATAAAAGAAATAATGAAAGAGGTAGTTAAAACATGGCAAGAAAAAGATGGTAGCATAAAAGTTCATTATAGTCAGCAAAATTTGCATAAACAGATAGGGGCACATTCCAATACTATATTAATTAAAAGCTTTTTAGAATACTATGAAGAAGTTAAAGAGTTTAATATCGATATCATGCTAGAGGTTAAAGATAAGGATATTTCTGCTATAAAATGCAATCTCATAATTGATAACATAAATAATAAATCAAAGTCGAATGTTATAGAAAAGCAGTGGGCAAAATATAAATATGTACTGATGGAAAGAAATTATAAATATTACAAAGCGTGTAGTAAACTTGTAAAAGAAAATTGTACTATTGAAGAATTCTACAGATATACGGATAGAATAATAAATTTTGATGTAGATAATGGAAGTTTTATAAATACTGCAGAACATGTTTGGGGGTATGTCAAAGATTATGCATCTGATAGAGAACAAATGCATTTTAAAAAGCTTATATTAGATATAGAACATAAAGAAAAGGTTAAGATCTATTTGAGAAAATTGTGTGATAAGTACAATGCTGAATATATACTTAAATCCTATTATTTTTACTATTGATCCTAATTTTTTTCTATTGAACATTGCTAGAGGGAAAATAGGGGTGCTAAAAATTATTTTAGTACCCCTATTTTCCTGTTTAAAAAGCTAAGAATATTAATGCTTGTTTAATATTAGTTACCATAACTAATATTATGTAAACTAAATTTAAAATGTAAACTAAAATTATAACTTAATCTTTGAAATAAAAGGGCATAGGTGCAAAATAAAATTTAAAAATAAAAAAATATTATACTTTCAATGTTGAGTTATGTATGGTATATAATTGTAATTGGAAATTCGAAGAAAATAATAGGATTGTAGTGGGGGAATTTATAAATGTCACACAATATTGAAATAATTAGAAAAAAACAACATAAAACAAGTGAATGGTCTGGTGGTACAACGACTGAGCTTTATATTTATCCGGAAAATTCTTTATATGGTGAACGAAATTTTAAATGGAGGCTGAGTTCTGCTAAGGTTGAAGTAGAACAATCTACATTCACATCGCTTAAAGGTGTAGATAGGCTTATTATGATTATAGAAGGGGAAATACTTCTTGAACATGAAGGACATCATAATGCTGTGTTAAAAGCATTCGAACAGGACAGCTTTAGTGGGGAATGGGAAACAACAAGTTTTGGTAAAGTAATAGATTTTAATTTAATGATGGCGCAAGGTTACATGGGAAAACTAGAAGCAATTTCTGTTAATGGAGGAGAGTTAAAAGATATATTGTTATACAATAATATAAATGATGTGGAATATCAAATAACAGAAGCATTTTACATAGTGAAGGGTAATGTAAAAATAGCTTTTGGAGCAAATGATAAAATCGATCTTAGTGAAGGTGACTTAGCATTAGTGACTAGAATAGATAAAGAAAACACTTCAAACTTTAAGATCTATAGTATCAGTCAAGAAGAATCTAAAATTATAAGAGCTTCAATATTTTATTAAGAATAATTTTTTTAATAGAAACGTTTGTTTGTATAGAAACTCTTTTTATTGTCAATAATTTTAAAAAGTTATTTAATGATAATTCAGAAGTAGAGTTCTTCTGAATTGTTTAATTAAGCCGCTTTAGTGAATTTTTAATAAAAAGGAGAGATAATATATGAATAATGTATCAATAATTGGAAGAATAACAAAAGATTTGGAACTTAAGAGTTTTAATGAGGGTAAAGGTTTTTATACTAGATTTACATTGGCGATTAATAGAGTAACTCATAAAGATTTACAACCGGAAGCCGATTTTATTAACATCGTGGCATGGAATGGTGCGGCAGAGAGCATGTGTAAGCATTTAAAAAAAGGAAGCCAAATTGGTATAACTGGTAGACTCTCTAGTAATAGTTACACAGATAAAGATGGGATAAAAAGGTATACTACAGAAGTTGTAGCAGAGGATTTTAAGTTTCTGGATAGTAAGCAACAAATAGTGTAATTTTAATAAATTAGTTTTTTTCGAAAAATAAATATTTATAATTACTGAGAAAAGAGAATGCATTTGTAGTAATATATATTTGAACTAACTATTTTATATAATATGGAGGTGCATTTATGAATAATATTGTTGTAGCAGGAGGTTGTTTTTGGGGTGTAGAAGCTTATATGTCAAAAATAAATGGTATCGCACAAACTAAGGTTGGATATGCTAATGGTACAAGGAAGAACCCTTCATACGAAGAGGTTTGTAATGGAAACACTGGGCATGCAGAAGCCTGTTTAATAAGCTATGATGAAACCATTGTATCCCTAGAAATAATATTAAATAAATTCTGGGGAATAATAGATCCTACTGTTTCAAATAGACAAGGACCTGATATAGGCAATCAATATAGAAGTGGTATTTATTATACTGATAAAAAGGATTTAGACATTATATTAAAAACAATGGATGAAGTTAGAAGTAGACTGGATAAACCAGTAGTTACAGAAGTGCAACCACTTTCTTGTTTTTATGATGCTGAAGATTATCATCAAAAGTATCTACAAAAAAATCCTGGAGGATACTGCCATATTAATTTAAATAATGATTAAGCTCAGATTATTAAAGCTATAACTTTGTTTAAGGGCATGAAAATAAATAACAAGTCAAAGATGCGACGGATATTTCGCGATAGACTAGGAGACAGGGTCTGTTGATAGTTATACTATCACTAGATTCTGTAGACAAAGTATATCGTGAAATAGACTCGTATAATGGCTTGTTATTTACTTGAATGTCCCTCGATGACACTTGAAACCACCTTGGAGCTCCCAAGTGGTTTTTTGTGCTTTATAAAATTAGACAAATTAGATGGTAATAGGTATAATTAATTAAATATAACTATATCGTAATGCTATGAGGGGGAGGAGTTATTTGCCAACTAAAAAACTTCTTGATAATGATGAAGATATTATAAAAAAATGGGAATTATTTATCTCTGAAGGTATTCTAAATAAAAAAGGACTTCGAGATATTATTTCTAAGTCTTGGGAAAGAAGTAAATCATATGGTATAGATCCATTTAAAAATGATTTTTCAATTGAACTGAGCGAAGATGATCTGAAAAAGAAGTATAAAGAATTCCTACCCCTATTAGAGACAGCTAAACCATTGATGCAAACACTGTACAATTTAATACAAAATTCAAACTTTATGATTCGTCTAACGGATAGAGATGGATATGTATTAGATCATCTTGGAGAGGATAGCTTAATACGACAACATAAATTTCAGATATTACAAGATGGATATAATATAAAAGAAGAAGTGATAGGCACTAATGCTATAGGAATTTCATTAATATCTGGTGAGCCAATACAAGTACTTGGGGGCGAACATTATTTACATGAGTACCATAAATGGACTTCATCTGCGTCTCCTATAAAAGATGAAAAGGGTGGAATTTTAGGGGTATTGAGTATCACAGGTAATTATGAATTTGTACATCCGCATACTTTAGGGATGGTAGTAGCAGCAGCAAAGGCAATAGAAAAAGAAATGAAGCTTGAGCATTCTAATAAAAAATTGAAAATAGTCAATGAACAATTTTATCAAATTACAGAATCAATTTCTGAGGGCATTATTAGAATAGATAATCAAGGCTATATATCTAGTATGAATAGATTTGCAAGGAAACTATTGGGATATAGTGAAAAAGATATTAAAAATATGCACGTAGGGGATGTGCTATCCACTAATACTGGTAAGGGTATTATAAACGCTGTAAATAAAGAAGTAGATTATCAAGAGGAAGAAATAGATTTCAAGACAAAAATGGGTAGAAATAAGACCTGTATAGTAAACGTCACCCCTATAAAGCTTTTTAGGTCTACGGATTTAGGTGGGGTGGTAATTACTTTTAAAGAAAATAAAGTTGTTCTAAATATGATTAATAAAATTGTTGGAGCTCATGCGAGATTTACCTTTGATGATATATTTGGAAAAAGTGAAAATATAACTCATTCAATCAAACTTGCAACAATTGCTGCTAAGACCGATGATACAATATTACTTCAAGGAGAGAGTGGCACAGGCAAAGAAATGTTTACACAAGCTATCCATAATGCTAGTAGAAGAAAAGATAGGCCATTTGTATTTTTAAATTGCGGTGCTATTCCTCGGGATCTAGTTTCTAGTGAACTTTTTGGGTATGTAGAAGGTGCTTTTACTGGAGCTAAAAGAGGCGGACATCCTGGAAAATTTGAACTTGCAGATGGGGGGACGATATTCCTTGATGAAATAGGAGATATGCCACTAGATGCTCAAATAAGTTTACTTAGGGTTTTAGAAGAACGCATGGTAGTAAGAGTTGGAGGGCATGATGTTATACCGATAAATGTTAGAGTTATAGCGGCCTCAAACAAAGATTTAAAAAAAGAAGTTGAGCTAGGAAAATTCCGAAGTGACTTGTTTTATAGAATAAATGTTATGCCAATTTATATTTCTTCACTTAGAGAAAGAAAAGAGGATATCAAGATATTTATTGATTACTTTTGTGAGAAATTCAGCGAATCTAATGAAAAACATATAAAAAAACTTAGTGAAAGCTTTTATCAAGGTATGATTAATTATAATTGGCCCGGAAATGTTCGCGAACTACAAAATGTCATGCAACTTGTATTAAATGTGGCAGAAAACAATTGTATACTTACAAGCAAGAACTTACCAAGTTATATAAACGAAAAGGAAAATATTGGGGAATTAAGTGGTATAAAGCAACAACTTACATTAGAACAAATTGAAAAAAACGCTATTATGCAAACCTTGATGGATGTAAATGATAATATGGCAGCGGCTTCTAGAATATTAGGTATAGGGAGAAGTACACTGTATAGAAAGATGGAAAAATATAAGATTAGTTTATAAATAAGCTAACTTTACAGCCAGTATATTGATTAACACGAACACAGTATATGATACTAGATTATACAATTATAAAAACTGTATCAATATGAGACATGTGTATCAAAGTGTTACATAAAATTACTGGAGATAGTGTCATAGTGTGTCATTTTGGAACTTTGTCTAAATTACTAATTATCTTTACAATAGTATAGTTATTAGAAATAAAAAAATAAAGTTTATAAACCGTTGATTTCAAGTGGTTTATGAACTTTGTTTTTTTTGTGTAAGAAATTTTGGCATGGTTATTGCTCGTTAGTGATATAAGTAAAGTAAGTGAAAAATTCATAGGAGGATTTTAAAATGAATTATTGGATTGCATATTTATATCTATTATTTTGGATTGTTATATCAGAAAATGCAAAAGTTGAAACTATTTGTATTGGTATAATTATAAGTTTATTAGTTGCAAGTTTAAATAAGGATTTGATGTGTGGTAAAAGACAATTAAATTTCAATAAAAATAATGTACGTTGGATATCGTATATAATTATATGGATAAAAGAAATATTTGTTTCTAATATTAATGTGGCAAAGATAGTGTTGAGTCCTCGAATATTAATATCGCCAAAGATAGTAACAATTAATACAAAAATAAAATCTGATTTTCGTAAGACAATTTTTGCTAATTCAATAACATTAACTCCAGGAACTTTAACTATTTCAATGGATAGAGATAAGATTATTGTACATTGTTTAAAAGAAGAATTTTCGAAGGATTTAACTAATTCAGTCTTTGAAAAAATAATTTTGAAAATTGAGGAAGGTATATATGAGTAAACTATTAACTTTTTCTATTTTATTTTTATCAATTACGATTTTTATTTGTATGTTTAGAGCTGTCAAGGGACCAACCGCAGCAGATAGGCTTATTGCTATTAATGTAATAGGGACTAAAACTATTGTACTTATTCTGATAGTTTCATTTTTGCTAAATGAAACTTATTTTGTGGATGTAGCTATAGTATATGCTTTGATTAGTTTTTTATCTTCTATTATAATATCCAAATTTATTGAAAATTCAGGAGGGAAAAATATATGAAAAATATTATTGTTACTATATTTCTCTTTGGAGGCTTATTCTTTTTCATGGTTGGAACAATAGGTATTATAAGGTTTCCAGATGTATTTACAAGAGCTCATAGTGCTTCTAAATGTGATACATTAGGTGCTATACTTTGCCTAACTTCACTAGTAATGTTAGAAGGGTTAAATTTGGTTAGTTTAAAAATTATCTTAATTCTTGTATTTGTGTGGATTGCGAGTCCGACGGCAACACACTTAATTGCGAAGGCAGAATATACAAGGTTAGCGTCCCTTGCAAAAATAAATGGGGTGAAAAAACATGAAGATATTTAGTATGATAATGTTGGTGTTTTTAATAGGCGCTTCTGTAGCCGTTTCAGCTATGAAAAGTTTACTTGGTGCAATAATAGTATTTATGGTTTATAGCCTTATCATGACAATCCTATGGCAACAGTTAAATGCTCCAGATTTAGCAATAACTGAAGCCGCAGTAGGAGCGGGAATTACTACAATTTTATTTATACTTACATTAAAGAGAATTAAAGGAGTAAGAAAATGAAAAAAATATTATCTATTGGGATTACAACAATATTAATTATAATCTTACTACTAGGAGTTAATGAACTTCCAACATTTGGGAGATATGATAATCCTGCTAATAATGAAGTGGCACATTATTATATAGAGAAAACAACTGAGGATACTGGCGCACTGAATATTGTTACAGGTATTATTTTAGATTACCGTGCTTTTGACACTTTTGTTGAGGCAAGTGTATTATTTACTGCTGCAATTATAGTGTTGTTGCTTCTGAAAAAAGAAAAGAACAATTCGGATACAGAAAATTATGAAACTATTATAAAAAGTACCATTTTAAAAGAGGTAAGCAAAGTGATAATACCTTGTATTCAGATTTTTGGAGCGTATGTGATTTTTTATGGACATATAAGCCCAGGGGGTGGATTTGCGGGTGGAACAATTATAGGTACAAGTTTCATCTTATATAGAATAATTTATGGTAAAAAGTTCACTGATAAAAAATTACCTTACTCAAGGTTAATAACTTATCTTTGTGGATCGATTATGTTTTATGGACTATTAAAAGGGTATAGTTTTATAACTGGTGGAAATCATTTAGCATTCCCGCAGCCAAGCCTCGGAACACCAGGTAATATTCTCAGTGGCGGATTTTTATTGCCACTAAACGTATTAGTAGGAATTATTGTGACAATTACTATATACTTTTTTTTCACTTTATTTGACGGAGGAGAAATTTAATTATGGAGGGACTAATAAATAATTATTATGAGACTGGTGCAATTATACTGTTTGGAGTTGGGTTTGCAATACTATTATTGCATAATAATTTGATTAAAAAAATAATTGGAATGAACATAATGGACACAGCAATCTTCTTATTTTTCATTGCGAAAGGATATATAATTGGTCGTGATGCTCCAATTATTATAGGATCACATAAAGGAGTTCAAGGGTACATCAACCCTCTTCCTTCAGCTCTAATGCTTACTGGGATAGTTGTAGCAGTTAGCACAACAGCATTTGCCCTTGCGCTAACAATAAAATTATATGACGGGTACGGTACTATTGAATTAGATGAAATTATTAAGATGAGGAGTGATTGATATGAAATCCATTGAAAGTTTTCCACTTGTAATTATATTGATTTTGTTTATTACAGCGTTTTCAATGCCTTTAATTAAGAAGATAAAGATTGTTAAGGGTATTAGTTTAATATCAATGACAATAGCCATGATTTTAGCCACCACAAATTTAATATTTGTTATTAATAAGGGTGGATATCTGTATAGAATTGGACATTTTGACGCCCCTTATGGAATTGAATTTCGAATTGGAATAATTGAGGCTATGATGGGATTACTTTTTACATTTGTTGCACTTATGATAATTTGGTATTCAATCTATAGTATAGATAAGGAAATAAAGCAATCAAAGATAGCTTTATATTATTTGCTTATAAACATTCTAATAGGTTCGTTACTAGGCGTAGTATATTCTAATGATTTGTTTAACTGTTTTGTATTTATAGAAGTAGGAACTCTTGCGTCCTGTGGCACTATTATTGTTAAAGACAAAAAAGAAAATATGAAAGCAACTATGAAATATTTAATTATGAGTTGCTTAGGGTCTGGCCTTGTACTTATGGGAATTGCTTATTTGTATTCAATGACCGGTCATTTAAATATGAGTTACATCCATGAAGAATTAATAAACTGCTACTTAAATTACCCAAATGCAGTATTGATTGCTATAGTTTTATTTATTATTGGTCTCGGAGTTAAGAGTGCCATGTTTCCACTTCACAATTGGCTTCCAGATGCTCACTCAAGTGCACCTACCTCATCAAGTGCGATTTTATCTTCTTTAGTCTTAAAGGCTTTTGTTTTACTTTTAATTAAGATATTATATAGAGTATTTGGAATGGAAATACTTAATTATTATTCGGTTTTAAATATTATACTAGTATTAGGTGGTTTAGGTATGATATTAGGTTCTGTTTTTGCTATCTTTCAAAAGAATATAAAAAGAGTTATAGCCTATTCTACTGTGGCGCAAATGGGATATATATTTTTAGGGATAGGGATTGGATCAAATTTAGGAGTTTCTATTGCAATATTTCATATTATTGGGCACGCCGTAACTAAATCAGCTTTGTTTTTATTAGTTGGCGCAATGATAGAACAAACAGGAGAAAAGAGTTTAGAACATCTGAGAGGGGTAGGAAGAGAAATGCCATTAACCTTGGGATTATTCTCTATATGTGCTCTATCTATGATAGGAATCCCAATATTGCCTGGATTTATAAGCAAGTGGCACTTATCATTAGCTTCTATAGAAGCTGGAAATACAATACTAATTGCTGTTATCTTGATTAGTAGTTTATTAAATGCAGTATATTATTTTCCGATTGTTATAAATGGATTTTTTGGAGAGGAAAATTTGAAAGGTAAAGTATACAAAGCTAAAAGTAAACCTGTAAAAGAATTAATGCCAGTAATCTTTCTAGTAGTTTCAATGATTTATGTGGGAGCAGCATCTAGAGGAATTATAAATTTAATTAGTTTGGGATTTGAGTAGAGGAGGTGGTTATGAATTGAATAATATCGCAATAATAATTCCAGTTTTGTTTCCTTTTATATTAGCAATAATTATGGCAACTAAGAAATTTGATGAGAAGAAAAGAAATATCTTTGTCGGCACGGGCGTTATATTAAATTTAATTTTTCTAGTTACTATATTTTATATATTTGGGGAAAGTAGAGTTCACCTATTTAAGTTAAACGAGTTTTTAGATATTTATTTTAGAATAGATAAATTAAGTATAATGTTTTCACTATTAGTTGCAATTTTATGGGCTTTTACGGCATTTTATGCCATGGAATATATGAAACACGAAGGTAAGGAAAAAAGATTTTATACTTTTTTTCTTGCAACACTTGGGGTAACCATGGGAATTGCTTTTGCAGGAAATCTTATAACACTTTATGCTTTTTATGAGTTTCTTACCCTGTCAACCTTTCCCCTAGTAATTCATGCAGATTCAAAAGAAGCATTAAAAAGTGGAAAAAAGTATCTGATATATTCATTTGGAGGGGCCACGTTGGTTTTGCTTGGAATGATATTAATATTTAGTATTACAAGTGATACAACATTTAATGCTCATGGTATTTTGCCAGCATTAACGAGTGATAATAGAACCCTATATTTAGTAAGCTATGTTTCTATGTTTTTAGGTTTTGGAGTTAAAGCGGCCCTTGTACCATTTAATTCTTGGCTACCTGCAGCAATGGTGGCACCAACACCAGTTAGTGCACTGCTTCATGCAGTTGCAGTCGTAAAATCAGGTATTTTTGCTATTGTAAGAATGAGTTACTTTATATTTGGAACAGAAATAATTAAAGCACTAA
>NZ_JAENWL010000070.1 GCF_016650095.1 Clostridium sp.
AGCTTATCATTCTTATATATATAATGGGCTAAAATAACACTGAAAAATGCAACAGTGGAATTCATTATAGAACTTTTAACTCCAGTTGTATTCGCAACTCCAACATAAAAGAATATATAATGCACTGTTGTTTGAATAATCCCTAGCAAGAATACATTTTGGATGCTTTTTCTTGAAATATGTAGTATTTTTTTTCCGTATATCTGTGCAATAACAAGTAAAACTAAACCTGCTATAAAAAACCTATAACCTGCAAAAACAAGTTTTGATGGTATATCATCTGGGGAAATATTAAATAATATGTATCCGTTTTTTATTGCAGGATATGCGCTTCCCCATAATAAGCAACAAAATGTTGCAATAATGGCAACAACTTTCTTGTTGCTGAAAAAAAATTTGTTTTTCAAATTAATCGAAATCCTCTCGACGCTGTCGTTTTTAATTAATTATATTATAAAAATATAAATTAGTAAAATTGAATATAGAATCTAGAAAGGGGGTATAACAAACTTCTGCTATAAACATATTAATTCTTTAAGATAAAAATAAAACAAATTTCAACTAAAATTGAAAAACCCTCTAATAAATCATGTCAGGTATCGTATATATAAGAGAAAAAGAAAAATATGGGATAATGATTAATAAATGTTATCTACATAAGAATCATATGAGGAGGAATTAACATGAAAAAAGGAAAATTAGGTTTATTTGTACTAGCGTTAACATTATCAGTTGGTGTATCATCTGGGGTTTATGCTTGTGAACAAGATAAAGATACGAACACTGTAAAACCAACTGATGTAGCACAAAAAATAAATTTTAGAAATGAAAAAACTAAAGAATGGGATGCAAAATTCATTGAAAATCATAATGATAATAAAAAATTTAGTGAAAAAAAAGTAGCTAGTAGAGATGCGAAAAATGAAGAGTGGGCTGAAAAATACAGTGAAAATCATAAGAATCATGAGAATGAAGTAGAATGTGAAGATATAAAAGTGCCACTTACTGCGGAGCAGAAAGTAGTTATACAAGATAAAAAGGATGCTTTAGTACCAGTTAAAGAAGCTATTAAAGTTTCGAAAACTACAATTATTAGTAATGCAGAAGCAGTTAAGGTAGAATTAAAAAGAATTGAAGATAGTGAGTTAGTATTAGATCCATTAGTGAAAACTGAAGTTGATTCGATTTTATTAGAGGTAACAGATGCAACTACTAAGAAAGAACATGTAAATCCATTAGTTAAACCAGTTTGTGATGCTGTAGCACCTACAGTAGCTGAAGTTGATCCAACTGTAGTAGAAGAACCTGTAGAGACAACTTACTTTGAAAGAATAAGTGAAAGATTAGACAATAAGTTTATAAGGTATACAGAAAAAAACACACAGTTAACTATTTTAGCAAATAGACTTTTAACTCTTTTAAATTCTTTAACACTTATAAACTAGAATAGTTTTGAAAAAATAAAAGTCTTGAATTTATTAATTTAGGACTTTTATTTTTTTTATTGGTAATTTTACAAATTACCAATTTTCAAGATCCTCATACACGTCTTGGTTTATATTAAATTTTCTTACAGGTACATTCTCTACTTCCTTTTCTACCTGACTTTCTACTTTCTGCATTTCTTTACTCCAAAGCCATGCTTGAGCTTTTGGTATAATAAGTACTGGTTTAATGATAATTTTATCATCTTCAATCTCAATAGCTATATTATCTCCAATTTTCAAGTTCAATTTGTTAATTAAATCTTTTGGTAAAGCAATATTAAATTTTTCTATTATTTTTGTAATCATTTCATACATCCCCCTATAGGTTATTTTTTTACTATCTTAATTTCATTATATTTACTACTATTCTTAAGTAGTCTTTAGTTATTGTATAAATTCTGAATTTATGAATCGAATACATAATTAACTTTCATAATAATGCTTATTATATAATATAATAATAGTTCTGTAAAGCTATTTTGCAATTTAATAAAATCAATCTGTCATTTTATGAATGGCATATTCCTAAAAAATAGGCATAATAAATACAATAATAATTATTATTGTATTTATTATGCCTTTAGAGCAAATATTTATTAATATGTTATAAAACTAAATATAGAATAATTTTAGTGTTTTATTAAATGAAGATCTCACGTATGACTCAAGTGTATCTTCATTTAGTATGTAATATAAGAAAATTTAGCTTTCTTACTTTAGATATAAAACGAAAAGTCGTTAGAGATAACATTATACCAAATGCAATTGCACCAGCTGCAACTATAACGTGTATTCCATTAGAATATGCTGCTGAATAGTTTTGCTCCACTATACAGTTTATGGTTTTATATGCAGTTAGGCCAGGTACTAGTGGGAATATTCCAGGTATTGAAAACTGAATTGCGGGGGTCTTAAGTTTTCTTGCCATAAATTCACTATATATACCTACAGCGATAGCCCCTGCAAAAGACGCCATACCAACACTATTTCGTAAGTTATAAACGGGAATGTATGTTGCCCAGCCAATTGCTCCACTAAAACCAGCCCATATTATCTTTTTTTTATCAATATTAAAAAGAATTACAGGAAATATACTCCCTAGAAATGCCAAAAAAATTTGTTTTATCATAGTTTCACACCTACTCCTAATGTTAATGCTATACCGATACCTGCACCTACTGCAGTTATAACAAGCATTGCTTCACCGAATTTGGACATACCCGCCGTGAATTGTCCGTAAATAGTATCTTTAATGCCATTAGCAAGTGCTACTCCGGGGAGTAATATCATTATTGCCCCTGTGATTACATTTCCTTTATTTATAAATGGAAATAAACTTTCAACAATTAAACTTGCAGATCCTATAATAAGACCTGAAAAGAAAAATTGAAAAAATTGAAAGGATCCAACCTTAGATAGCTTTTCTAGCATAAAATAAATGCCTATACTTATAACCGCTGAAACAGTTGCTTCATAAATTGTACCATGAAAAAATAGTGAATAAACAAATGAAGTCATACTTGCAGCCATAAGTCTTACTGGGAAAGTAAAATATGGTGCATTGGATATATCTTTTAATGCTTTTTTTGCCTCTTCATAGCACACAGGATTATTTTTAATGCTTCTTGAAAAAGAATTGATAAGCTCTATTCTATACAAATCTAAATGTGTTGATCTGATTTTTTTTAGTGAAGTCACCTTATCATTATTTATATCTAGAATAGAAACAAAGACACCATTAGGTGTGACTATACATTCACATTCTAAATTATAGGAATTACATATTCTTTCAATTGTTTCTTCAACTCTGTAAGTTTCAGCACCATTACTCATAAGCATTTGTCCTGCAGAAAGTGCAATTTCTAGAACTTGTTTAGCCTCCATAGTATTCCTCTTTTCACATTTGTTCAATTATTTATAACTAGCATAATTATATCATCTTTTATGGATATAATAAGAATAATTAATTAATTTAATTATTCAGTACATATTAACAAAAATATTAATATGTATGGAGGAGATTATGAATTAATGTAGAAGTATAATTTAAGGAGTAAAACGTTACATAATCATACTCTACATAGATATATGGGTAGCATCATGTTTCCGGGGATTTTTATGAGCGAAAAGAATTTTCTATCTAAACAAGCGATACAATATAAATAGCTAAGTGATATATAAAAATATGGAGGTAAAACTATTGGAAATTGAAACTTCAGATTTTAATGTGATTAAAGTATTTAATGACAATATTGTGCTAGTTTATCAAGCACATATAGTAAAAATCCTTTATGAAAAAGGAATTGGATTTGGAAAGCACGAAGGCGATACTATATCTAAAGATACTTCAATTGAAAAAATATTTTCAATTGAAAATAAAATTAATCATGATAATTTTTATAAACTTATAAATAGTGTTGAGGTCGATCTGATTGCGCTTTGTGAGGAAATAATATACATGATATCTACAGAACTAAATGAAGATTTACAAGAAAAAATTCATATATCACTTATTGACCATATAACTGTTACTTTAAAACGAATTCAAAACGTTGAGAATAATGAAAATCTACTTTTAGTTGAAACTGAAACCCTTTTCCCAAGAGCATTTGAACTAGCAAAAAAGGCCGCCACTATGATTGAAGATAAAACAAAGGTTCATTTATCAGATGATGAAATTGGATTTATAGCTCTACATATACAAGTTGCAAGGAATGATGATGGCGTATATAATTCAAAAAAATATAGATTTGTATTAAATACCATTATAGAAATTATTGAAAATGAATTAAATATTACTATAGATAAAAAATCACTTGAGTATGATAGATTTATTACTCATATTCAATTTGCTATTCAAAGAATTTCGAATAATACACCTATTAAAAATGAATTATTAGATACTATAAGGGAGAAGTATCCTTCTTCTTTCAAGATGGCACAAAAAATTTCGAAATTCGTTGAAGGAGAGTTAGGGCTAAAAGTTATTGAAGATGAAACTGCATATTTGGCTAGGCATATCCATAAATTTAAAAAATATGAATTGAAAAAGGATGTATTGCATAAGTAAAGAATGAAGCATGGAATATAAAATAGAGACTAAACATTGCCCTTTCAGATATTCTCCGCTTCATTACTAATATCTGAAAGGGCAATGTAAAAAAGGAAGTGGCAAAGCAGCCAGGTTTAAACTTCTTGTATTTTCATCATATTGGTAGTGCCAGACTCACCAACAGGTACACCTGCTGCAATTATGACAACGTCACCCTTTTTTATATATCCTGCATTTAAGCATTTTTCCACTGCATCTGCCATTAATTCATCTGTGGAAGTTAATTTTATTGAAATTATAGTCTGTAACCCAAAATTAATGGATAGACTTCTTGCAACTTGCTTGCTAGGTGTTACAGCAATAATTGGACACCTTGGTCTGTATTTTGATACCATTCTAGCAGTATGACCACTTTGAGTCGCTGTTATTATTGCAGATACGTTTAATTCATCTGCTGTGGTACGTGTAGCAAGACTTATAGCATCTGATATGTTACCAATAGATCCAGATTTTATTTTATTTAAAGTGGCTGTAAAATCAATATTTGACTCTGCTTCAATGGCTATCTTAGACATTGTTAAGGCAGATTTCAATGGATATTTACCAATAGCACTTTCACCACTAAGCATTATTGCATCAGTACCATCAAAAATAGCATTTGCTATGTCTGAAGCTTCAGCTCTAGTAGGTCTTGGATTTCTAATCATAGAATCTAACATTTGGGTTGCAGTTATAACAGGTTTACCAACCTTATTACATTTATGTATTATCATTTTTTGAACTATAGGAACCTTTTGAATTGGTAATTCAACCCCCATATCGCCTCTAGCAACCATAATACCATCAGAAACCTCTATTATAGCATCTATGTTATCTACGCCTTCTTGCGTTTCAATTTTTGATATTATCTGGATGTGGCCGCCACCGTTTGCATTAAGTATTTTTCTAACATCTAACACATCGCCTGCTTTTCTTATGAAAGATGCTGCTACGATATCGACCCCTTGTTCACATCCAAATATTAAATCTGATTTGTCTTTGTCAGTTACTGCCGGAAGACCAATAGATACGTTAGGAACATTTATTCCTTTATGATTTCCTATATAACCAGAATTTAGGGCTGTGCAATTTATTTCAGTGCCTTCAATTGAATTAATTTTAAATTCAAGAAGACCATCATCCACAAGAAGTGTACCATTGACCTTAAGTTCTTTATAAAGCTCTTTATAAGAAACAGAACATCTCTCTTTATTTCCAAGTATCTCTTCGCCACAACTAAAGATGAATTTTTGTCCTTTATCAATTGAGACTTTATCTCCAGCAAAATTGTGAGTTCTAATTTTAGGGCCTTTAATATCGAGCATTATAGCAACGGATTTATTAAGCTTTTCCCTAAGATTTTTTATAAGATCAATTTTTGTCTTGTGATCTTCATGCGTACCATGTGAAAAATTAAGTCTAGTAACATTCATTCCTATTTCCATGAGTTCTGTCAACATCTGTTCACTATCGCTAGCAGGACCAATTGTGAAAATCATTTTTGTTCTTTGCATAATTAATATCCCCTTTACTGTTTTAAGTTAATTTAAAAATTTGCATTCCATGATATATCTACAACAATACCTTCATTATGTACCGTCACAGACAATTCTAATCTTGTAACGAAAAACACTTATTGTCTGCTTATTTTGCGTATGTTATTATAGAATTGGGATCTATGGGTCGACAAGGGAGAAAAATTACATGCAGGTGCTACTCAAAGGGACGTTTGTGGGGTATAATAAATTAGTAAAATAACAATACATACCTTTAAAATATTTATTGTGATACTAATTTAGAAGGTATCGTTTATAAGTTATTATTGAAGATGTAAAAAATAAAAAAAAGAGGGTAAAAATATGAAAAATGATATAAACAAAAACATGGAAATAATGAAAAAAATTATTGAAGAAAAAAAAGCGAAATCTTCTGCACAAAAAAATGCTAAGAGAGCATCGATTCATGGAACACAAAGCCCATCATCAGGTAATGGGGGAGGTTTAGTTGGTAAAAATAACAGGGGGCAATAAATAAATTCCCTTTATTTAGGAATTTATATAATTGATTGTTTGTGGATAAAGACTTATTAATCTTAATAGGTCTTATATTTATTTTTTAAAATACAATTTTTTATTAGTGGTTCAGAGATGATATTAATTATGAGTAAGGTTGAAAAGATGAGTAATAGGTAATATTATATTTGTTGTATTTTTGGGCGCGGTTATGGAAATTATTAAATCATTAACGTAAAGTGAGTAGCAAAAGGATAGAAAGCAGTTGATAGGAGTTGATAACATGAGAAACATAATAGAAGTTCGGGATTTTGTAAAGAAATATGATAAATTTACAGCAGTTGATAATGTTTCATTTGAGGTAGAAGAAGGAAGCATTTTTGCATTTTTAGGCCCAAATGGAGCAGGTAAAAGCACAACCATCAATACACTGTGTACCATATTTGATAAGACATCAGGAATACTGACTATTGACGGAAAAGACGTTAATAGTGAAAAGGATGCAGTCAGAGGTGTTATTGGAGTTGTTTTTCAGGAACCAACACTTGATAATAAAATGACAGTTCTGGAGAATTTAATTATGCATTGTCATTTTTATAGTATCCCCAAAAGTGAAGTCGATGAGCGTATCCAATTTGTTTTAAATTTAGTGGATTTACTGGAATGGAAAAAAGCAATGGTAAGCAGTTTGTCCGGTGGGATGAAACGACGTGTGGAAATAGCAAGAGCACTACTGCATTATCCAAAAGTATTGTTCTTAGATGAACCAACAACAGGTCTTGACCCTCAAACAAGGGCTCACATGTGGGATTATATTGTAAAGTTACAAAAGGAGAAGAATATTACCATTTTTCTAACAACACATTACATGGAAGAGGCAGAGATTTGCAGCAAAGTTGCAATTATGGATGCCGGTAAAATCGTTGCCATGGACACTCCTTATCATTTGAAACAGCAATATACAAAGGATAGAGCAAATATTACAACCATAGACGAGGTAGGTCTCGAGGCACTGCTAGATACTGCAGGGTTTATTTATAAAAAAGAAAACGGTTGTTATAACGTTGAAGTTAATGATTTACCAAAACTTATGGAGATAATAAGTGAGCATAAAGCTGCGATAACAGATTTGGAAATTAATAAGGGCACATTAAATGATGTATTTTTAAAAATTACCGGAAAAGATATAAGAAAGTGAGGAATTTATGGATATTATATTAGCTTTATGGTTTAGAAATATTAAAATTTTTGCACGAAATCGTGTTCAGCTTGTTTTCACGATTATCATGCCATTCTTCTTTTTATTTGTGTTCAGTTCAATATTTAAAACTCAAAACATTGAAAATCCAGTAAACTATATGCTGGCTGGTATTGTGATAACTACCGTATTTCAAACAGCCCTTACAGTTGCAACAAGTACAATTGAAGATATTGTTTCGGGATTTATGAAGGAGGTTCTAGTAAGCCCAGTTAAACGAATCCAGATTGCTGTAGGTCAGCTATTATCAGCAGCAACAATAGCAACTATGCAGGGAATTATTATTTTAGTCATTGGTTATTTTATAGGGCTTAAGTTTACATCATGGGTAACACCATTTGCGGTAGTTGCTGTGATGATTGTGGTCGGACTTGTATTTTCTGGTCTAGGATTATTTATAGCGACTCTGGTTAAGAACTCACAAACATTTCAAGTGGTAATAACGGCAATTACAATGCCACTTACATTTCTTTGTGGTGCATATATTCCGCTTTCAATGTTACCAAAAGTGTTACAATATATTGCTTATCTCAATCCAATGACATATACAACAGCGTTTTTTAGAACCGTAATATTGGAAAAGACGTCTTTAACAACAAATCAATTGGTGGCAGAACAGCTTGCATTTAAAATAGGTAGTTTTGTAATTACACCAGTTATCAGTATGGTGATTGTAATCATATTTGGACTTGTATTTTTACTGTTATCATCTTATGTTTTCTCAAAGGTTGATTTTTCAACAATTAATCGATCAAAGAGTAAAGAAGGAGATATATTTAGTTAGTAATAATATAAGCAATACATTAATAAAGGAGGTAATAGATAATGAGTTTTTATTTCGCACCTATGGAAGGTTTAACTGGGTACATTTATAGAAATGCCCATAATGCTTTTTTCAATAATATAGATAAATACTTTTCACCTTTTATTGTTGCAAATCAAAGCGAAAGTTTTAAAACTCGGGAATTAAATGATATTTTGCCTGAAAACAATCAAGGACTAGTTTTGATTCCACAATTATTAACCAATAATGCAAAAGATTTTATTCATACTTCAAAGAAAATAAAGCAGCTGGGATATAATGAGATCAATTTAAATTTGGGATGTCCTTCTGGAGCTGTAGTTTCAAAAAATAAAGGAGCTGGATTTCTTTCAAAAAGAAAAGAACTTGATGTGTTTTTAGAGGAAATATTTTCTCAATCGATAACAAAAATTTCATTAAAAACTAGAATAGGAAAAGACCATCCTGAAGAATTTTATGATTTAGTAGAAATTTTTAACAAATACCCTATAGAAGAACTTATTATTCATCCAAGAACTCAAAAGGACTTTTATAGAAATAAACCTAATCTGAAAATTTTTAAGGAAGCCTTGATTTCAAGTAAAAATCCTGTTTGCTATAATGGTGACATTTTTACAATCAAGGATTACAAGGAATTTTCGACTGATTTCCCGAGTGTAGATACATTAATGTTTGGCAGGGGATTATTAGCCAATCCTGGATTTATCAGCGATATTACAAATAATATTAAACTCGAAAAAAAATTACTGAAAGACTTTCATGATAAGATTTACGAAGATTATAAAACAATACTCTTTGGGGAGAGGAATGTGTTATTTAAAATGAAAGAATTATGGTTTTATATGATTCCGGTGTTTTCTGATAATGCAAAATATGCAAAAAAAATTAAGAAATCAGAAAGATTATCTGATTATGATGAAGCTGTTTCAAGCTTATTCAGAGAACAGAATATTTTAGAAAATCGAGATAACTATTAAAGACTTATCATTGCAGTTAAGTTTTTGAGATTAATATTCTTGTATTCCATTAAGCAACATTTTAATAATGTTACTAGCAACAGAGATTGTTCGCTTCACTACCAAAACTTGAAAGGTGACAGATAACTCTCAAAAATCGGAAATGAATTGAACTTTTGTTGCTTATTAGTGTAGATTATATTTCATATTTATTTTAGAGTTATAAATTTTACAATTATTCCTTCCAGATTCTTTAACATGATACATAGCTTTATCAGCTTTATTAATTAATGTGTCTATATTTAATCCGTCATAAGGATACGTTGACACGCCGATACTAATTGTAAGAGTTTCAAAATTACAATATGATTTAATTACATTAGAGTTATAGATTTTTAATCTAATTTTTTCAGCAGTATTAAAACCTTCTACATCTGAATAATTGTCTAATAAAATTACGAATTCTTCTCCACCATATCTAAAAATACCTTCATTCCCATTAGTAGAATCACGAATAATTCTTGCAACTTCCTTTAGCACTAAATCACCTTTGATATGTCCATAAGTATCGTTTACCTGCTTAAAGTGATCTATATCGCAAAATAATATAGCCATCATACTAAGTCCTTCACAAAGCTTTGTTTCAAAATATTCATAAAGGTATCTGTGATTATAAACTGAAGTTAAACAATCAGTAATTGAGAGCTTTAACAGACGCTTACGTTCACTTTCCTTAAGCACATAATAATTATTAATAAGTTGTTTAAACTCATTTTGCATGTTTAATATTAAATCATTTTGTTTTTCCACATTAATAATATTCTCCATACCTAATTTATCTAAAAGTGTAATTTTGTAGTATTGGTCTATTTTAAATAAAATAGTCTTAATAATATGAAAACTGAATAGTCCCACTAGGTATCCTGCTGTAAGACATCCAATGCAAAAGAGTAATTTTCTTTCAGGAATCCATATAATAAAAAAGTTTGCGAATATCGGGAATATTGCTCCCATAAGTAATCCAAAGGTGCATAAAACTACCTTAATGGTTTTCATTGGTTTTATATATATCACAAAATATCCTCCTTTGTTATATGGCATTAAAATCAAATTTATCAGCTCTTTAATTAGCACAATCATATATATTCTACAATTATCACCTAACACCTCTTATTTTTGTATTTTTTAACAATATAATATAAATTATTACACATCATAGTAGCTCAAATATTGTTTAGGTATTGCACTGGAATAAAAGAAGTTTATGACTTCTAATAATATTTTAGATATTTATGTTTTGTTTATAAGATATATCAATGGAAGATACTACGCAAAGGGCTATTTGTAGTGTATACTAAATTAGTAAAATAAATAGATAGGTTCTTTGCTTTAAGAAAGGGTGAAATTATGGACATTTTTAAAAAATTTATTAATTATTATAAACCGTACAAGCTTCTTTTTTTTGCAGATATGTTTTGTGCATTAGTAGTTTCTGCGGTAGATATATCTTTTCCAGTAATACTTAGTTATCTTTCAAAATATTTTTTTACGAGAGATAAACAATTTATTCTTCATACCATAGGCTATATTGGCTTAGCATTGGTGTCTATGTATATAATAAAATATTTCTGTCAATATTTTATAGCTACTTGGGGACATATTATGGGAGCTAGAATGGAAAATAATATGAGAAGAGATTTATTTAGTCATCTTCAAAGTTTACCATTTTCATATTATGATGAAAATAATACTGGAGAAATGATGTCGAAGCTAATATCAGATTTGTTTGATATTTCAGAACTTGCACATCACGGCCCGGAGAATGTACTTATCTCAGTACTTAAAATTTTAGGATCATTTACAATACTATTATTCATAAATGTAAAAATGACAATTATTTTACTTGGAGTTACTTTAATAATGGTAGTCTTTTCAACCTATCAAAATTTAAAAATGCGTAAAATATTCTTGGATAATAGGAAAAAAACAGCAGATATAAACTCTACTGTACAGGATAGTTTATCTGGAATTAGAGTTGTAAAGTCATTTGCAAATGAAGAAATAGAAAAGAAAAAGTTTAATAAAAGAAACAAAGATTATTTAAACTCTAAAGTAAAAAGCTATACTGCAATGGGGAAGTTTATTGCAGGAAATACTTTTTTTGAAGGGATCTTATATGTCGTAATAGTAGTAGCTGGATCATTATTTATAACTGAGGGTTCTTTAAAAGTCTCAGATCTTGTAGTCTACGCTCTTTACATAAATATATTTATAAACCCTATAGACATATTAATAAATTTTACAGAATTATTTCAAAAGGGATATGCAGGATTTCAGAGGTTTAGGGAAGTTATAGAAACAGTGCCTATTATAGTAGATAAACAAGATGCTTTAACTCTTACTAATGTGAAGGGAGATATAGAATATAAAAATGTAACCTTCAGTTATGGTGATGACCATAATGTATTAAATGACATAAGTATAAATATAAAGGCTGGTAGAAACATAGCACTTGTTGGTCCGTCTGGTGGTGGAAAAACCACTCTCTGTTCACTTCTTCCAAGATTCTATGACATAACTTCTGGAAGCATTACAATAGATGGAAATGATATACGCGATCTAACGCTTGAATCTCTTAGAAATTCTATCGGTGTTGTTCAACAAGATGTATATATGTTTGCAGGGAGTATAAAAGAAAATATTGGATATGGTAACCTTAACGCGTCTGATGAAGAAATTATAGAGGCAGCTAAAAATGCCAATATTCATGACTATATAATGAGTCTTAATGAAGGGTATGATACTTATGTTGGTGAGCGTGGGGTAAAACTTTCTGGAGGACAAAAGCAGAGGCTTTCCATTGCAAGAGTATTTTTAAAAAATCCTCCAATTTTAATTTTAGATGAGGCTACTTCAGCACTAGATAATGAAAGTGAACGACATATACAAAATTCTCTTGAAAAACTTTCAAAGGATAGAACTACTATAGTTATTGCCCATAGGTTAAGTACAATAAAAAAATCAGATGAGATAATAGTTATTAATGATGAGGGTATACAAGAAAGAGGCAATCATAACGAACTTCTTAAAATTGAAGGTATGTATGCATATTATTATAATATGCA